>CAIUQW010000001.1 GCA_903901395.1 uncultured Chlorobiales bacterium
TCCAGACGAGCGAGAGCAGATAGAGGCCGCCAAAGGGCTTGAGCCACCAGATACTGACCAGAAAGGAGGCAAAAACCAGGAAGAGACCTCTGAACAGATAGGCGCCAAGAATCCCGTACTTCAGGGCCGCAGGACGCTCTTTTTGAGGAAGATCGAGAACCATCGTCGCAAGCACGGCAGCATTGTCAACCGACAGCAGCCCTTCGATCACGATAAGGTTGAAAATAACGAGTAGTGACGAAGCCGGATGCTCAACGATATGCCGGACAAGTTCTTGCATTGATATTCTGTCAGCTTTTTCCCTTTTCTATATGTTAATGTACACAATACTATATAGAAAACAAATACAGGCGGAAAAAACGCAGTATCAAATTTGAACTTGTACGCCAATTTCAATTACCTGGCCTGATGGAAGATCGTAGTATGCAGTGGCGCTCAACGCATTGCGCGCCATGAGGGCGAAAAGTTTTTTTCTCCAGTTGCTCATTTTCGACTTCATGCCCGTCACGATTTTTTCCCGGTTGAGGAAAAAGCTGATCGCCTCGGGCCTGAAATGCATCCCCTGCTGGTTGGCCAGGGCGAGCACCTGCCGGATGTTCGGGTACTCCATGAAGCCGTACCGCGCGATGATTTTATAGATGCCGTAATTGAGCTGAATGACCTCGACCTTCTTGCTGTTCGGCACTCTCGGCACACGCTCGGTGGAGAAATGAAACAGCCCGACCTCCGAATGGAGAATCTTGTTGTGGCGCATGTTGTGCAAGAGCGCGATGGGCACGATGTCGGGATTGGCCGTCAGATAGACCGCCTGCCCCTTGACCCGCTGAGGCTGCTGGATGGCGAGACTTTCGGCAAATTCGTTGAGCGTGAGCGTGCGCTCCTGAATCTGCTGCATGAGGAGCTGCCGCCCCTGTTTCCAGGTGAGCATGACCGTGAAGAACAGGAAACCGATCACCAGCGGGAACCATGCGCCATGCAGTAATTTGCTGACACTCGCGCCGAAAAACGAGAGGTCGATGACGACGAAAAAGCCGACCAGCAAATCGACGCCGATACGGTTCCACTTCCAGAGATCACGGGCGACATAGTAGAACAGCACGGCTGAGATCAGCATGGTTGCCGTCACCGCCACGCCGTAGGCCGAAGCGAGCCTGCTCGACGAGCCAAATCCGGCCACCAGCGCGATCGTGGCGAACATCAGCGACCAGTTGGCCGCCGGAACATAAATTTGCCCTATATGGCTGGCCGAGGTGTGCCGCACGGTGAGGCGGGGTATATATCCGAGCTGAATGCCCTGCTGGGTGAGGGAAAAGACGCCGGTAATGAGCGCCTGCGACGCGATGATCGTGGCGAGCGTCGCCAGAATAAGCATCGGAATCATGGCCCAGGAGGGGATCAGCGCGTAGAATGGATTGAAAGACTTTTCAGGATTGGCCAGGAGCGCCGCGCCCTGCCCGAAATAGTTCATCAGCAGAGCGGGCAGCACGAGGAGCAGCCAGGTCAGGCGGATCGGGCGCTTGCCGAAATGGCCCATATCGGCATAGAGCGCCTCAGCGCCGGTCACGGCCAGAAAGACCGCGCCGAGCACGAGGAATCCTTGCGCATGGTTGCTCATGAGAAATTCGATGCCATACCAGGGGAAAAATGCCATCAATATCTGCGGATAGCGGATGATCTCCACCAGTCCGAAAAGCCCTATCGAGGTGAACCAGAGCAGAATGACCGGTCCGAAAAACGACCCGACCTTGGCCGTGCCGTGGTGCTGAAACAGGAAAAGTCCGGCCAGAATGACAATCGTGACCGGAATCATGAACGGGCTGAAGCTCGGCGCGATAATCTGGATGCCCTCGACGGCGCTGAGCACCGAAATCGACGGGGTGATCATGCCGTCGCCATAAAGCAGCGCCGCGCCAAACAATCCGAGACCAACCAGAAGCCAGCGCTCGCTCTTGCTTTTTTGACTGTGTGAAATGATCAGGGAGGTGAGCGCCAGAATTCCGCCTTCGCCTTCGTTATCGGCCCGCATGATGAAGGTGAGGTATTTGAGGGTGACAATGAGAA
>CAIUQW010000002.1 GCA_903901395.1 uncultured Chlorobiales bacterium
AGCGGTAATGGGTGCGGTAGATTTCCGCGCGGCCGTTGCTGCCGTCGATGTTCTCGGCGGTGACCTGGCCCTTGTCTTCCATCGCCAAGCCGGCCTTGGAACCCTTCGGGTAGATGCCGTGCACCGTGTTCGGCCCCCACACGATCAGCCACAGCGAGGTATTGTCGGTGCTGTCCGGGGTTGCGGCATCGGTCAGGATGTTCGCGCCGTTCTCGGCGGATTGCGAATTGAAGCGCGGGCCGAAGCCGGTGAAGGCTTCCGGTTCGGTCGATTCGTTGCCGTAGAACAGCGTCGAGGCGAATTCCTGGTTCATGCCCTCGATGTGGGCGCGATCCTCGGAGAGGCGGAACTCGGAGGTGTTGCCGTTGAGGTCGGCCAGCGCCTTGTCCACCTCGGCGTAGGCTTCGAGCATGCCGCAGGCGTCCGTGACCTGCACGGTGCGGCTCTTCGACGGTTGCACGCCACCATACAGCTTGCGCCAGGTGGGCGCCGGCAGGCCGGTGCGAATCGTGGTGCGGTGGCCGGTGGCGAGGTTGCCTTCCAGCCACACCATGTCGTCGATGATTTCGTTGGTCTGCGCCAACATCTCGGCGATGGTGTCGATCTTGCCGTTCGGGTCGAGCCGCTTGGTGATGTCAAGCAGCGTCGGATGGGTTGCCGCGAGGGTGCTCATGGTGTCGTCCTTTCGTCAGTCTGGGGTGGTGCGGTCAGGGTTGGTTCGGGAACATGATTTGCGCTGGCGTTTTTGACGCCATCGGTTGCCTCCCGCCCGTTACGGGGGTGTCCTCGCCGATCTTCTTGCCGACGCGCCAGAACGCTTTGATGATTTCCGGGTGATTGCCGAAGCCGGTCGTCTCCAGCAGGTGCTTGAGTTCCGGCGTGCCGAAGGCTTCCAGCCCTTTGCGTGCAATCGCCAGGTTCTCGGGCAGCGCATCGCCGCCGATGTCCTTGTCGGACTTCACCGCATCGACCCATCCTTCTTGAGCCTTGGCGTAGTCGGCGGCCTGCTTCTGCTGCATCTTCACCGACAGATCGGCAAAGCGCTGTGCATCCTTTGGCGCGACCTTCAACTCCTTCGCTAGGTCGACGAACTCCTGCTTGATGTCCTCGGCGACGGAATAACCTTCCGGCACCGCCAGGTCATAGACGGGATCGGTCGCCGTCGGGTCCGGATTCGGATTCGTCGGCTCGCCGGCTTGCGGCGTGGTGGCAGGATCGGCCACAGGCGCCGCTGGCGCGGGGTCGGTCGGGGTTGCGGTCGGGTCGCTCATGCGGGCACTTCTCCACCGTTACGGAATTCGGAACTCATGACGGCCCACTGCTCCGGGCAGGCGTCGAGCACGCCATTCATCAGGGTCAAGCCGACATTGCGGTTGCCTTCACGAAAGGCCATCTCGCCCGCGCTCTCGGAGAACGACAGGGCGAACACCCGGCACATCTCCAGCCAGGACCACATCAGCAGCCGGCCGCGCTTATCGGCCATCAGCCAGCAGTAGGCGTCGCGCAGCTTCTCGGTGCGCAGCGCACGTAGGCGATCCGCCTCGCGCTGGCGCTCTTCCTGGTCCTCGATATCGTCGAACTCACTCATGGCGGCGAACAATAGCCCCGCTGAAATAAAAATCAGGCACCCTGTCAGGAGTACCCGGAAAACATGTCCATCACCCCGGTCAGCGCGTTCTGCCCGGAGGTATCGGCCTGGCTTGCGGTCTGTAGGGTCTGCGCTGTCTGCTGCATCATCGCGGCCTGCTCGGCGGCGGCGGCCTTCTCGGCGCGCTGCTTG
>CAIUQW010000003.1 GCA_903901395.1 uncultured Chlorobiales bacterium
AGCCGGCTTTGCGGCAGGAGCGTCAGCAGCGAAAGAAGCGCCAGCGAAGCCAGTCATGCCAAGAGCAACGATCATGCCGATGATGAAATTCTTTTTCATTTTTTCCTTATTTGGATTTTGTAATTCGTCACGTTTTCCGGAAGCTTTTCAAGCTCTTCCTATCTGAAGATACGCATCGCTAATAGTTTTCTTTCAAAAATTATTCATGGCGACAAAAAAACTGAACCAGCAATCGGCTGACTGGCCGATTCGGTCGCAAGTATCTATAAATCAGCGAGATAATAAAACAAACAGTTGAAGTTCCATGATCATAAATCGAAGGCGCGAGGAAATTCCGGGAACTTCCATTATAGCTATGTTCAGAAGTTCAGATATAAAAACTTCTCATTTTGACATGCGTTCCGGAAACACCGGAAAAGGAAAAGCCCCTCATACTACGGGGCCTTTCCTGATATGTTCCGCTGTTCAGTTTGAACGGGCGCTCATAACCACATCGAGATAACTATTACCTTTTCATCACGACGCCCGGTCAATCAGCGGCTGAAGCGTCAAGCTTACTTTTTCTCGTCAGCCTTCTTCTCTTCAACTTTTTTGGCAGCTTTCTTCTTTTTGGGAGCAGCTTTCTTGGCTTTCGGAGCTTCAGCTTTCTTGGCGTCAGCGGCAGGAGCAGCAGCAGCCGGCTTTGCGGCAGGAGCGTCAGCAGCGAAAGAAGCGCCAGCGAAGCCAGTCATGCCAAGAGCAACGATCATGCCGATGATGAAATTCTTTTTCATGGTATTCCTTATTTGGATTTGTGTAGTCATTTCGTTTTTCGGAAGTTGTTCAACTGCCTTCCTTGTAATTGATACGCGCCGCTAATAGTTTTCTTTCAAAATTTCCTATAACGAGAAAATTATTTTAAACCGGCAGCAAGCCCGGAGCGGCCCGCTTGCCAGCCTCCAGCAACTTCTTGATGAAATAAGAGATAGCGTTCCACTACGAACAAACGGATGAGGAGAAGCGAGGGTTGCCGGAACTGACAAAGCGTTCTCCTCACGAGTTTATCATTTCTGTTGCCGGACGGGTGGATTCGCGGGCGTGAGCTTTCGGGAATCCGGATTGCCGTTGACATGACCGCGCCGGTCGATTTTCAGAATATGCCGGTGGTTCTTTTTCACCCAGGGGCGTATCGTCGCGGCGTTGAAAGAGTTGGGGCCGGTCTTGAGGCCGGTGATCTTCAGGTATCTGCCGGTGATGATCTGCGCGCCGGGATGCAACTCCGCCCGTGATATATCGACCTGCCAGAGCCGGCGCTGGTAGTCCCGAATAACGACCAGGGTGTCGTGGGCCGAATAGCGCACCACTTTTCCGCCGAGCAGCCCTTTTTCCATCTGCGCCCAGATAACTTCATTGGTATGAACCAGTTGGCCATAGCCCTGAACATTTTCGATCAGGTAGCGATGGATATATCGCCCGATGTCGAACGAATCGAGAATGCCGCATAACAATGCGCTCAGCAACAGCGATACGGAGATGACCCGAAGCGTCGGGTAACGGTACCCCTTCCGGGTGTGACGGAATCCATAAAAAGCCGTGAGGATGAAGAGGCCGAGAGCGAGCAGCCACGCATAGGGAATGGCCTCGACAACGACTTCGACAAGGGGACGTTGAAGGAAAAGCTTCTCGATACCGGCGCGATCGACGATGTAATCATTATCGAAAAAGACGTAAATAGCCGTAACCATCGAGAGAGCGCCCGTGATGACTGAAATCAGGGCAAGCGCCCAGAATACCGCGCTTTTCAGAATGAAATGCCAGCGCGGAATAGGGACGACCTTGCGTTTCTCTATCTCCCTGAGAATCTGATCAGAATGGGTTTTTGGCATGGTTTTCAGCCTTTAACTCTTTTCCAGACAGGACTTTATTTTCTTTTTAGCCCGATTGATCAGCGTGGCCACCGTGCCCTGCGGCATTTGCAGAATATCGGATATCTCTTCGTAGGACTTCTCCTCGAAAAACTTCAGGACAATGATGTCGCGGTAGCGCGGTTCCAGCCTTTGCAGCGCCGCCTGAATATCGGAGTCGTGATACTGCCCGGTTTCCTGCCGGGAAAAGCCGAGATCGCCGACGATTTTTCCGAAAAACTCATCATCCGCCGCTATCTCCAATACGAGCGGGCGGTTCTTTTCCTTTCGAAAATGGGTGATGGTTTCGTTATGAGCGATCCTGTAAATCCAGGAGGAGAAGGGCAAGGAGCTGTCGTAATCGTTCAGATGCAGATAGGTCTTGATGAACACCTCCTGAAGCACATCCTGCGCCATCCCGTTGTCGCGGCATCCCTGGCGGACAATGTAGCGGAGGAGCGCCTCCTCGTAGCGCTGGACAATCGCGGCGAACTGCTGCTTGTCGGCTAGCGCTCTCGCGACCAGCTCCTGATCGCTGCTTCGAGGCTGGGCACTATTGACTGAAAAAACTGCCATTTTACTTTATAATGCGTAAAATCTGAACGTTCCGCTCACCCCGCCACTCGAATCGATGAACCCTTGCCGCGCCTCAGCGCAAGAACCATATACAGCACGATCAGCAGATTGGCGGCCAGGAATCCAAGCTTCAGCCAGCTGAACCCTTTGGCCAGTTCATAGAGTTCGACCGGCAGGTATACGCCCCCGCTCCAGAGGGCGAACCACTCGGCCCAGCGGCGCTGAAACCACAATCCGTAAGCCTCGACAAAACGCATGAGCGCGTAGATAATCGCCACAAAAACAAGCAGATGCAACCGCGCATCGGTCAGATCCTGCATGAGCATTCTGACAAAACCAGGAATATGAAGGCGCAGATCGAGATGCCATCGTTTTTCGAAGGCGGCGGCGATGAGCCGAAAATCGTGATGCGCGAAGGTGTAAAGCGACAGGCTCAGCAGCAGCACGAGCACGCCTTTCGCG
>CAIUQW010000004.1 GCA_903901395.1 uncultured Chlorobiales bacterium
ATCGCCTCGATGGCGCTCGACTGCTTCTCCTGCAACGACTCGCCGATCTCCTTCTCCCGCGCCTGGTACTCCTCGCTGCTGAACGCTGTGGGCATGACGCTGAAGAGCGTCTCAACGAGGTGATCCATGTCGCCACTCAGCTTGCACGCCTCGCCGGGCGGCAGGCGGAGCGCTCGCGGATTGCGCGGTTTCGCGAAGTTATAGACGTAACACCAGTCATCGGGGCGGGATTCTTTGGGAGCGATGGCTTTGAGGAATTGCAGCACGGTGCTCTCCTTGCCGGTGCCGGAGGGGCCGAGGGCAAAGAGGTTGAAGCCGTCGCGCCGGATGCCCATGCCGAGCCGGATCGCATCGAGGGCGCGCTCCTGCCCCGCGATGCCGGTCGAACCATCGAGTTCGGCGGTGGTCTCGAAGCTGAACTCACCGGGGTCGCACCGGTTGAAGAGTTGCGCGGGAAGCAGTTTTGCGGGAACAGGCATGGCGTGCGCTCCTTTTTCCGGACGGCGAAAGTGCGTCAACCGGAAGCGGCCCTCCGCCGGAATCGGAAAGCCGCCTCGCTCGATGCCCGTTCAAATCTCTGGCTGACGTTCTTTTTCAAAGAACTTCCAGCCATTTGAAAATGGTTCCCCGCCGCCGCGCTCAGGCAGCCTCTTCATCCTCCAGCGCCTTGCGCAGATGCACCGGCTCGGCCTCTTTTTTGCGCAGCCGCAGGTTCAGCATCTCGACGCAGACCGAAAAAGCCATCGCGAAGTAGATATAGCCGCGCGGAAACTCGAATCCGGCCCCTTCGGCCACGAGAGTCGCGCCGACGAGGATCAGAAAGCTCAGCGCCAGCATCTTTATAGTGGGATGGCGCTCGACGAAATCGCCGATGGCTTTGGATGCCATCATCATGATGACGACCGCGATCATGATGGCGAGAATCATCACAGGAATGTCCTTGGCCAGCCCAACGGCGGTGATGACCGAGTCGAGCGAGAAGACGATGTCGATAACGGCGATCTGGATGAGCGTCATGACGAAGTTCGAGGCGGAGCGCTCCTTGATAATCTCCTCGGAGCCTTCAAGGCTCTGGTGAATCTCGTGCGTACTTTTGGCGAGCAAAAAGAGTCCGCCGCCAAGCAGAATGAGGTCGCGCCCCGTAACGCCGTGACCGAAAGCGGTGAACAGCTCGTTGGTCAAACGCATCACCCAGGTGATCGAGAGCAGCAGCGCAATACGGGTAAGCATCGCCAGCCCGAGACCGAGCATGCGGCCCGGATTCTGCTGCTCGGCAGGCATCCGGCCAACAATGATCGTGATAAAAATGATGTTGTCGATACCGAGGACGATTTCAAGCGTCGTCAGCGTCAGGAGGGCAATCCATGCCTCGGGACTGAAAATCCATTCCATGCAGTGTGATTCAGATAGAGTGTTGATTTATTGACTCCGGGAAGTTACATCCGCAAAGCCAGACCGGCAAAATCAGGGTTCATTACGACGGATATTGTCATATGGAAAGCACGCAAGTATTTCTTTTTTTATCTATGTTTCATTGAACAGGATGAGTACACAAATCATCACAATCGCCTGAAACAACTCCCCCATGCCAAACCCCTACGACGCAACCACCCATGCCGCACTTCGTCGATACTTCGACAGCGGGAAAACCCGCTCCTATGAGTGGCGTCAGGCACAGCTTCGCGGGCTCGATGCGTTTCTGCGGGAGTGCGAGGATGAAATCGCCACTGCGGTTCACGCCGATCTTCGCAAACCGGCCACAGAGACCTGGCTTGGTGAGACGTGGTTCGTCAGAAGCGAAATCAAATACGCGCTGAAGCATCTTCGTGCGTGGATGCGCCCACAGCGGGTTCCGGTGCCGTTGCCTTACCAGCCGGGCCGCGCCTTCATCGAGCGCGATCCGCTGGGCGTGGCGCTGATCATCGGCACCTGGAACTACCCGGTGGCGCTCACGCTTGGGCCGCTGGTGGGGGCGCTCGCGGGGGGTAACTGCGTGGTGCTCAAGCCGTCGGAGACAGCTCCGGCCTCGTCGCGCCTCCTTGCCGGCAAGCTCGGGAGTTATCTCGATTCCGACGCTCTCAAAGTGATCGAGGGGGACGGCACGGTTTCGGCGGAGCTGCTCGAACATCGCTTCGACCACATCTTTTTCACGGGCAGCCGCTCGAAGGGGCAGGAGGTGATGCAGGCGGCGGCGCGTCATCTCACGCCGGTAACGCTCGAACTCGGCGGCAAATGCCCCGTCATCGTCACCGAAAAGGCGGATATCCGCGTGGCCGCGCGGCGAATCGCGTGGGCGAAGTTCCTGAATGCCGGGCAGACCTGCGTCGCGCCGGACTATCTGCTGGTTCACCAGTCAGTCGAGGAGCAGCTTTTGACGATGATGAAGGAGGCTCTGAAGGAGTTTTTTGGCGACGATCCGCAGTCGAGCGCCGACTATGGCCGCGTCGTCGATGCGCGAGCTTTCCGGCGGCTCGACGCGCTGATGCGTGAAGGCGAGTTGTGCGCGGGCGGCGGCGGGGATGAAATGTCGTGCTATATCGCTCCGACCATCATCCGGAATGTCCCGCCGGATTCACGGCTTATGGAGGATGAAATCTTCGGCCCGGTGCTGCCGGTGCTCACCTTTTCATCGCTCGCGGAGGCGATCAGCATCGTGCGCTCCCGGCCCGATCCGCTCGCCGTCTATCTCTTCTCCCGCGACCGCGAGGAGCTGGATTATCTGAAAGCGAACACCCGAAGCGGCGGCGTCTGCTGCA
>CAIUQW010000005.1 GCA_903901395.1 uncultured Chlorobiales bacterium
ATAAGTACGAAGTCAAAATTTTCGAAGTATTTGTTTCCTCGAATGTTTTTGGGTTGTCTTTTGGCGATGTTTATGTCAAGTCCATTAGATCACTATTTGTTTAAAGAACAAATAGAAGATCAAATGAAAAAAAACGCAGACAAGAGCTGGATGTCATATCAAAGTGACCTTATAAAAGCGATGGATATAGAAGGCACCCAAAAAAGGCAAAAAGATTATCAAGCAAATAGGGATAATCTTTCAAAAACAATTGGTGAAAGCCCTACTACAATTACTTATCAAGAAGCAAGTCAGAATTATCAAAAAGAAAATCCTAAGCTGTTGCAATTAGCAACTATAAAAGATAATCGTAAGACTGAAAAGGATAAAAGCTGGAAAACCATACCAGAAAGGTATGATGATGTTAAGAACCGATTGGTAAAAAATGAAAACACTTCAGCATATCGTGATTATGAAGAAAAAACCAGACTTTACAATAATGCAAACAATGAATATGCACATAAGTTAAAAGAAGTTAATGGATATAAGAGAATTATGAGAGAAGAGGTAATAAATCATGAAAAACAGATAAGTGAAAAGATAAGACAGCAAGACGATGTCATACAGAAGTTATCAACAAAGATAGAGAATGACAATAAAACTGTTTCAGTTGGCACAACTAACAGAAAATTGTTTGTAGAAAAACAGAACGGATTTGATACAAAATTTATGACTTTGTTGACTCATCCAAATTTTGGTGTACAGTTTTTGAGGTGGTTTGTATTTCTTGTTTTTTTGCTAATAGAAATTATACCTACATGGATGAAGCTTATGGGTAAGCCGACAGAGTATGATGTTAAATTGGATAAAATAAGAAAAAGGAGAATAACGGAGCTTGAGGTAGATATTCAACAAGAAGAGCAGATTGCAGATATAAAAAAGACTACCGAAATACAGATAGCTATAGAAAAAGAGAATCACAGAAAGACTATTGAATTGGACTTGTATAAAAATACTCTTGATGAGATTCAGATAAAATACCAAAATATCGCAAAATCAATTTTACAGGATTGGGAAGATAGCGTTAAAATGATAAAATAATAAAAAATATGAACAATGGAACCTCACCGGTTTAATTGTATTAGTGTCATGTTTCCGCAATATTGTCCATTATCATAAAAAAGCCATTTCTTAACTTTCTGTTTATTATAGAGTTAAATGGAAGATTGACGAGTCGAGTTTGCCTTGACCCGTCATTAAGCAGAGACACGACACTATGAGTAAAATTGCAAAATGCTAGTTGCGAAATGGCTCCGTGTGTATGGTATAATAAGAAGTCAAATATTTATTTCTCAGACTTTCCTGTCATTCATATTACCAAAAGTCACGAGCAGGTTTTGTTTCATATTCTTGACCCGTTCATTGAATCCCTATAGCTCAAAGTAATAATGCAGCGTTCTTAATTGAGAATTCTGTTTATATAATATGATTGGTGTGTCAAACTATCAACTGTTTTGTTGTGAAAAAGAACAGATAATTCAAGGATGAGAACGTGGCAATTTCGACACAGAGCAGAAGCCTTCGCAGTTTCTTCCGCTCCTTGCATCTTCGAGAACGTGTCGCTTATTTAAATGACGCTTTGATTTCCTGTATCAGTGAGATTGCCAGGGAGATTGATTCTCCGGCTTTTGGCATGTTGTTGCTTTGGAGATCGATTGTTGCTGAAGAGATCGTGGTTTTCAGTTTTTTGATTTTTGCTGCTGGAACGCTATCCGAATACTGCTTGACATACTGCTCGGTTTGTTTGAGTGCGGTCAGGGCTTTCTGTTTGTTTCCGGCCTTGTCGTTCTCTAAAGCAGACTTCGCCGAGTCGAGCGACATAGAAATCATCTGTATCACGCCTTGCTGATTTTCGGCAGCTCTGGCAGCCGGAAGCGCCAAGAAGAGCATAATAAAAGCGAGGCAAGATGCAGACCAACGCGCTGCACACCTTCTACGCACTTACGATGGTTTTTCGGAAAGTAACGGTACGGCGCGAAACAGCCTGCCCGCTATGCTCTCAGGTCTGCATGGAGTTCGATATGGTTGGGTAAAAAGTGGACGTTGTGGACAGGAGATCGAGGCGCGGAGAGACGCCGCGCCTTTTTCATTATCAACTATCAACTATCAACTGTCAACTGTCAATTTTCTCCATGAACTCGCACACCATGCGGCTGACGGTGTCGGTGTCAATCAGAAATGCGTCGTGGCCGTAGGGTTCGTCGAGAAAAAGCAGGCGCGAGCCGGGGATGAGGCGGGCGAGTTCCTCCTGCTCCTCTTTGGGATAGAGCACGTCCGAGTCGATGGAGAGAATCTCGACCGGCATTGTCAGCGCCGCGAGCGCGGCTTCGTATGACTCGCGGCCACGACCGAGATCGTGCATGTCCATCGCTCTCGTGAGGGTGATGTAAGTGTTGGCGTCGAAGCGCTCGACCAGTTTTTCGCCCTGGTGATGCAGATAGCTTTCCGCCTCGAACAGGCCGTTCTCGCGTTGCTGGCGGCCAAAGCGCTGCTGGTAGTTCTCGAAGCAGCGATAGGAGCACATCGCCATCATTCGCGCGGCGGCAAGTCCTTTGCGCGGCTGCACTTCTGGGTCGTACCAGCCGTCTTGCCACTCGGCGTCGGCGGCGATGGCCTGTCGCTGCGCCTCGCTTTGCGCGATGCACCACGCCGAGTGTCGGCCCGAGATGCCCATCGGCAGGAGCGATCCCGCCATGTCGGGGTACATCGCGCCCCATTCGAGCACCTGCATTCCGCCAAGCGACGCGCCGACGACGAGCCGGATTCTCTCGATGCCAAACGACTGCAACAAACGGCACTGTACGGCGACCATGTCGCGAATGGTGATGCGTGGAAAATCGGGGCCGTAGTGCCTGCCGGTGAGCGGATTCAGCGACAGCGGCCCGGTGGTGCCGTAGCAGCTGCCGAGCACATTGCTGCACACGATGAAGTCGCGCGTCTCGTCGAAGGCGCGTCCCTCGCCGAACATGCCGCTCCACCAGCCATCGGCGTCCGCATTGCCAGTCAATGCGTGGCAAATCAGGACGACGTTGCTCTTCTCCGCGTTCAGCGTGCCCCAGGTTCGGTAAGCCACCTTCACGCCGGGCAGCTCTCCGCCCAGTTCGAGCTTCAGCGGCTCGTTCGATTCAAAAAAGATCGTTTGGTCGGAAATGTTTCCTCTGTACTCCATCCGGGTCATGCTAAATTCTCGAAAGCCTGGCTGAAATCAGCCTCGATGTCGTCGATGTGCTCGATGCCCACCGACACGCGCACCATGTCCGCA
>CAIUQW010000006.1 GCA_903901395.1 uncultured Chlorobiales bacterium
GATACTATTAATTCATGACTTAGCCGTGTGTAGCTTCATATATTTCTATTTTTTATATCATTGCCTTCTTTTTAGAGATGCCCATATATAAATTGTTCTACTGACGGATTGGACAGTAATCACGAAATACTTGTTTACAATCTCACATTCATTCACGAAAACTTTTTTGAATCAGAAAATCTGAAAGGAATTTTCACACTATCAAAAGAGAATAAAGAAGCGGAAATAAAGATTGCTAATGCTAAAAAAGAAATTTCAAAATTTGAAAACGACAAAAAAATAAAAAGTCAAGAACTTGAAGAAAATAAAAATTCTTTAGATCGAAAACAGGGAACGGCTAAAAACGTTGTTTGGAAGATCAAAACGGATTATAGCGGAGGTGACCGAGTTCTAGAATTTTGTTTAGATGGCTATAAAGGCTCAAAAGATACATTATTTAATCACATTGTTAGCTTAGTCAAGCCAGTCGCAAAGCCCATAAAAAGCATTAATGACCTAAAATATGATTTGCAATCAATAACGGGCGATAACGCAAAAAAATATTCTGAATTACCTCTAATTACGTTCACTTCGCAAAAATTAGAAACCGAAATTCTATTTAGTAAGCAAATCGTAGGCAATGAAAATAGTACAATTTCACAGCTAATAAAAGAGTTTGGGAATTCCGATTGGGTAAAAGATGGTTTGAGGTATTTGCCGTCGGAACCGATTAAAGAAAATGAAGTATGCCCTTTTTGTCAAGCAAAAACTATTTCAAATGCATTAGTAGAAAATATCAAGAATTATTTTGATGATTCTTATGGTGCAGATATAATCTTGTTGAAATCTTTTTTAGAAAAATACTCTCAGGCAATTCAGTCCATTCCGAGCAAGTCTTTTTATGAGGCCAATCCAAAATTTGAGCCGCACAAAAAAGACTTTGAAATCAAGTATAACGCATTTACGAAAATCATTCAAGATAACAAAAAGCTAATTGAAGATAAAATCAAAACACCAAGTGTTTCTGTAGTGCTCCAAATTTCTATAAATGCACTTGAAGAATTAAATGATATTATTCAAAAAATCAACACTCTCGTCACAGAACACAACAATAACATAGACCAAAAAGAAACTGTAAAAACAAATATTAAAAAGACTTTTTGGGAGATAATGCGTTGGGAATACGACCAAACCGTCAGTTCTTTTATCTCTAACAAGGCAATATCTAATATCAAAACAGATGCACTAACTGTCTCGATAAATTATTGTGAAACAAAAATAGCAGATCTAAATACAATCATCTCCGAACAACAAAAACACACAGTAAATATAGAGGAAGCCATTAAAAATATAAATTATGGCTTGATTGATTTAGGGATTACAGGCTTTGCAATCAAAAAACATTCTGAAAAGTTATACAAGATAGCACGAGGAGATAACGAAGAAAATGTTTTTCGTTCTTTAAGCGAGGGCGAAAAAATGATTATAAGTTTTCTTTATTTTATAGAGTTATGCAGAGGGAAAAAAGATTCAGCAGAGACAGGTAAAAAGAAAGTTGTTGTTATTGATGATCCTATTTCAAGTTTGTCACATATTTACGTGTTTAATGTTGGCAGACTCATCAAAAATGAATTTTTCGGGAAAAAGGAAAAGATAAATGGAGTTGAAACTTGGAGATACAAATACGAGCAAGTATTTATTTTGACCCATAGCTTATATTTCTTCTATGAAATTACAGAGACAAAACACGATGACCGAAAAGAAATGCAAAAACTAATTCGTCTTACGAAAAATGATAACGGAAGTACATTTGTTTCTATGAGCTATGAAGAAATTCAAAATGATTATCAGGCTTATTGGCTCATAATAAAAGATGATAAGCAGCCACCAACATTGATCGCCAACTGTATGAGAAATATTATTGAGTATTTCTTCAACTTTGTCGAAAAGAAAGATTTAAATAATTTTTTCTTACAGGAGCCATTAAAAAATAATAGATTTCAAGCATTTTACAGATATATAAATCGCGAATCTCACTCGCTAGGGCAAAACATTTTTGATTTCAAGGAGTTTAACTATACCGATTTCAAAGACGCTTTTAAAGAATTATTTAAAGCAGCAGGTTATGAAGCTCATTATAATAAGATGATAAAATGAAAATCATAGTTGACTATAACGTTCCAGAGCAAGAAGTTAACGAGTTAAAAATCGATTCGGCAAAATATTTATCCGATTATGCAATCAGGATAAAGTTTAGCGATGGAAACGAAAAACTTGTTGATTTTAAACCATTTTTATCAAAATCCCATCATCCATCGATTAAAAAATATTTAGACGAAAAAATGTTCTCGAATTTTTCATTGACCGATGGAAATTTAAACTGGAATGATTATGACTTGATCTTTCCAATATCTGATTTATATAAAGGAAAAATTGAGGCATAAAACCAAAAGCCTAAACGTGCTTGACTTGACAAGGCAATGTCTTTTTATCTGTCTCCAGTCCTACAACTTGCTGTTACCAGAAAGCGCATATTGCATCCACAAATAATAGAATTGCTCAAAACCAAAAAAAGAATTATTTTCATAGAGAAAATGGCGGTTGAATCTGAAATTGAATTTTGAGCTATGAGAAATATTGATAAAAATAGTCTGGAGAACGCTTATCGCTTATTCGACTCAGGAGATATTGAGAAAATTGAAATAGGGACAACAAAAGGATTGCAACAGATACACCGTTATCTGTTTGATGAATTATTTGATTATGCTGGTGCAATACGCACCAAAAACATATCAAAAGGCAGTTTCAGATTTGCAAATTCATTGTATCTCAAAGAGATTCTGGTCAAAATAGAACAAATGCCAGAAAACTCATTTGAAGAAATCGTATCCAAATATGTCGAAATGAACATCGCGCATCCGTTCATGGAAGGTAATGGAAGAACGATGCGTATCTGGCTCGATATGATTTTAAAAGCCAGATTGAAACAAGTAGTAAACTGGCAATGTGTCGATAAAGAATTATACTTGCAGGCAATGGAAAGAAGTCCTGTCAATGATCTGGAAATCAGGACATTGCTTCAGTCAAATCTGACAAATGAAATCAATAACCGAGAAATCATCTTCAAAGGAATAGAACAATCCTACTATTATGAAGGGTATAAGAAAGAAGATGATGAATAAGCGCCAGATGACAGCAACAGAGAGCATCGTCTGAAATATCGTGACCTCAACAAAAAAGCCGGGAAATACCCGGTTTTTTTTATATCTCATCAAGCAACGCCCTCACGAGCATTATGAATTACATCGTGAAATAGGCACGTGACTGGTCGAGAGTGTAGCCCAAGGGAGGTTGGTGTTTTTCCAGCCGTTGACTGTGCGGCGGCGTTGCGATCACCCGAATGGCAGATCAGAATGAACACAGTGATTTTCTACAGGCTGCGTACGGTCAGCGCATCAGCAACTTTCATGGTGAAGTCTGGGTTGGGGTTCATCTGAAAATGATTTTGCTTGTTGTCCCATGTTCAATAGTCGTGGAGCAGGCTTTTCGAAATGCAAAAGAGGGCGACGAGCTTTCTAAGTGAGATGTCCTTGTTTAAGTGATTATGGGGGTTTGATGTTTACACGTGTGAATGAGGCAAAAGAATTCGAGGAGTGCTTATGAGCGACATCAGGATAAAACGGGTGTATGAGACGGCTTCACGGGAAGATGGATATCGCGTGCTTGTTGACCGGCTCTGGCCTCGGGGATTGAGCCGGGAGCGGGTTCAGGCGTCGATGTGGCTGAAAGAGGCCGCGCCGACTGCACCCCTGAGAAAATGGTTCGGGCACGATCCTGCAAGGTTCGAGGAGTTCCGGCATCGTTATCTCGAAGAGCTTTCAGCAAAGCCGGAGGTTATCGCTGGTTTATTGGAGTTGGCGCGTAAGGATCGCTTGACGCTTCTGTATGCGGCCCGTGATCCTGAGTGCAATCATGCCGTTGTGTTGAGGGACTATCTGCTTTCTTTCCATTATTAATTCGGCCACAATAAATCGCAATCGCCGTCATTGTAAGAAATTAGGCTAAAGCCTTTATTAGTTTTGTCTTATCTGCATACCCCGGACTGAAGTCCGGGGCAATTGTTAAGAGTTTTAATCGCCGGAGTGGTAATGCTGGAGTAATAATAACAACGATGAGCCGCGGGCAATAATGAAGAGGACTGCCACAAGAGCCGTCCCTATTATGGCGGATGGTGGCGGACAATTCAGCGTGCGCCGAGGCAGTCGGCGTTTCCGAAAATCGTGTCGAGTTCCGCTTTGACTGCGCGGTGGAGTTGCAGGTTTGCTTGCCTGTCGCTTTTGATTTCGATGACGAGGCTTTTGTTGCTTTTGAGCGCGTCGGCGTAGAGTTTCGTGAAGTCGCGGTTTGTCGCCGGGCAGGCGTAGTCGAGGCCGAAGGTGCGGGCGGCGGATTCGATGCTGAAGTTCTGCGGCGTGGCGAAGCATTCGTCGAGCCGGTCGGTTTGTGCGGCGATGGGCAGGAAGGAGAAGATGCCGCCGCCGTGGTTGTTCAGCACGATGACGATGAGCGGGTTCCACGGGTGACCGAGCAGCGAGAGGGCGTTCAGGTCGTGCAGGAATGAGATGTCGCCGATGAGTAGCGTCGCGGGTCGGCCAAGCCCCGCCGAGAATCCTGCGGCGGTCGAGATAATGCCGTCGATGCCGCTGACGCCGCGATTGAGCGCTACTCGCAATGGCTTCTGCGTTGTCGGCGCAGCGTAGAGATCCATGTCCCTTGCGGGCATGCTGTTGGCCACGAAGAGCGCGTGGCCATCTCCCGCAAGCGACGAGACGATTCTCGGCGCGGAGATTTCGCTGACCGGCTCGTCCGGTTTGCACGTCATTTCGTCGATGACGCCGGACGCGCTCGAAAACATCCCTTTACAGTCGATTCCCGGCAGCGGCACGCGGCACGCTTCGAGCGCTGCTACGACCGATGCGGGCGAGGCTTCGATGGTCAGCGTGACGTTATGGTCAGGGCCGAAGCGCGAGGGATGGTCGCGGACGACGACGTAATGGCGTGGCGGTATTTTGCGGAGGGCGAGCGCGGGTTGCTTGCCAATGAGCGGGCCGCCGAAGTGGATTATCACGTCGGGCCGGAATTTGTCCGTAAAGGCTTCGTTCTGGAAGGCGAGCTGCCACGGCGCGCAGTTCGCCGAGAGCCGGATGCCGGAGGTGAGATCTGCGAAGAGCGGCACGCCGAGCGAATCCGCGAGCGCGGCCACCGCCTCGCCATCCGCCGCGCTGGACATGCTTCCGGCGACGAAGAGCGGGCGCGCCGCATCCGCGATGATCTGCCTGAGCGTCGCGACGCTCTCCGCGCTCGGCTCGCGCGTCGGAAGCGCGAAGCGGCTCCAAGGCTGGCCGGAGGTTCGCCACGCTTCGAGCGGCGCGGCCCACGGATGGGCGAGATCGGGCGCTTCGGGTTCGAGCGGCTCGCGGAAGGGCAGGTTCAGATGCACCGGGCCAGCGGGGGAGCCGAGGCTTTTGCGGATGGCGTGATCGACCGTCGAGAGCACCGAGGCGAGCGGCGTCGTGGTGCCGGGTTCGGGCAACTCGAAGCTCCAGCGCGTGTAGCTGCCGAAAATATCCTGCTGGCGGATGGTCTGGTTCGCGCCGGTTTCAAGCAGCTCGAAGGGGCGGTCAGCCGAGAGCACGAGCATCGGCATCGCGTCCGCCGAGGCTTCGACGACGGCGGGGAAGTAGTTGGCCACGGCGGTGCCGGAGGTGCAGACGAGCACGGCGGGCATTCCGGTCGCCCGCGCGTAACCGAGCGCGTAGAAGGCCGC
>CAIUQW010000007.1 GCA_903901395.1 uncultured Chlorobiales bacterium
CAGGATGCCGATAATCTGTTCCGTGCTGTACCGCTTGGTTTTCATGCGGGTATCCTCCTTGGTTGAGTTTATCATTCATTTTTTCCACAACCAAGTGGTCTCGTTTTGTGGGGGCAGGTCATAAATTGCCATAACGATTAATTTAATAATCACTTATAAATCTTTTTTAGCAGATAGTTTAAACCTGATCATCAGGCATGGTCTTTTGATATCCCTTTTTCCACCCATGATAATCTGCGAAGAACCACTCTGAAAGGCAACTCGGATTCCTGAAATGCCTCTTTGATTTCGGCGAGCAGTTTCCAGTCGAGCGGTGATTTGGGTTTGATGGCGAGGTCGAGGTTTGACCAGGGTTTCGCCGTGCCGTGAATCCGTGAGCCGAAAACGATCATTTCGGCATCCGGCACGAAACCATCAAGGACGTTCTTTTAAGGACAGCTCAGGTCAAAGATTTGCTCGCCATTCTGAAGTAAAGTCAAAAGCTGTGGGCGCACTCGATTCCGTCCTCCTTTCACCCACACAACTTCCCCAGCACAAACTCGCATCGCGCTTCGACCGGCATTTTCGGGACTTCGATCAACTCGTAGCCGAGTGATTCGTACACTTCGCGGATGGCGTCGTGGAGCGCTTCGGCTTCGGCGAGGGTTTGGGGGCGTTCGGCGTCGTTGACGTAGATTTCGGGCCATGGCGGGAGGATGAAGACCGTGCGCTCGTAGCGGCATCCCGCGTGGGATTCGAGCCAGCTTTCGGGGACGCTGAGGCCTCGCTGGTGGAGGTAGCCGAAAATGTCGGGGAGGGCGCGGTCGAAGAAGCAGCGTTCGCCAGCTTCGGCGGCGTGGTCGTGCTGAAGGAGCATTTCGGCGAAGGCGAGGCGGGCGAAGGCTTCGAGGTCGTTCCAGGGCGTCACGCCGCCGGGACGCCGCGCTTCGCGGCGGATCAGCTCGCGCGAAACTTCCGCGTAGCAGCGGTGGCCGCGCGTTTCGAGCGCTTCGATGAGCGTGCTTTTGCCGCTTCCCGGCCCGCCGGTGATGATGCAGCGGCGCGTCGTGGCGGTGTCGGTCGCCTTCATGGCGGCGTCAGCGCTGGATACAAGGTGGACAGGTTGTTGCATTTTCTACGCTTGAGAACTTACGCTCATACCGGTTATCGAAAAAACCGGATAAATGACTTCAAGATAACGGCTTGCAGCTCGTCATCCTTGTTTGTGGTATCCATTAAAAATACGCCAATCAGCCGGAGGTCAGCACTGATCGGAAAAAGGTTGTTACGCCATTGTGGCGCAAAATATCAGAATCTGGCGAAAAAGCATCGTCAAACCCGGTGATTTGACTCAGCATGACAAACAAGATTTCCGAAAAAATGTCCTTTTTGTTGTTTTTTAAGGTAACAATCGTTAATAATGGTTAAGTCGAAGTAAACGGAGGAGATGATGAAGATTGCTGTCAGCGGAAAGGGGGGCGTCGGCAAGACGACGATCAGCTCGATGATCGTTCGGGAGCTTGCCTCCCAGGGCCGGAATGTGCTCGCCATCGATGCCGATCCCAATGCCGGGCTGGCCGATGCGCTTGGTTACGATTGCGAAAAGATGGGGCAGATCGTTCCACTGGTTGAACGGAAATCGCTCATAGAGGAGCGCACCGGCGCGAAGCCGGGCGAGTCGGGCGGCTATTTCGTTCTGAATCCGAAGGTTGACGATTTCATCACCCGCTATTCTGTCGATGTGAACGGCGTGCCGACCATGGTCATGGGCGCGCTGAAGGAGGCGCTGTCGGGCTGTTACTGCTCCGAAAACGCTTTGCTGCGGTCGTTCCTGCGGCACCTCATGGTCGAGCGCGACGAGTGGGTCGTGCTCGACATGGAGGCGGGTTTCGAGCACATGACGCGCGGCACCGCCCAATCGGTCGATCTCTTGCTGGTGGTCGTCGAACCGGGCGAGCGCTCGATAGGCACGGCACGCAAACTGATCGAACTGGCCGAACATACCGGCATTCCAAAGACGCGCCTGGTGCTCAACAAGCTGCATGGCGAGGAGCAGGCTCTCGCCGTTGCCGAAAAGCTCGGCGTGGAGCGGGTTATCGAGCGGATGCCGTTCGACATGCAGGCGGTCAGCGCCGACCTTGCGGGAACGATGCCGTATGAGGCCTGCCCGCAGCTTGCCGTAAAAATACGGAATCTGGTTGATCGTCTCGAATCGATGAATGAAAACGAGAAAATTGCCTGACAATATGGTCGCTTTTTTGGAAAAATGTAAACGATTGTTAATTTAAACCAGATGCCCATATAGTAGTAATCTATTCTCTCTCCTTCGAATACGGACTCTGCGCTTCCTGA
>CAIUQW010000008.1 GCA_903901395.1 uncultured Chlorobiales bacterium
ATCGCTGAGGCAGTTGTCAGAAAATGGAATACAAATAATGGCGACGAACGGCAAATCTGGCTTGAGCCAGTATTGTGGGAGTCGCATACCGCACCCGATTCAAATGACAGAGTTCAGGGAATCATCAACCGGCAAATTGTCGATAAGTGTGACTTCACCATAGGCATTTTCTGGACGAGATGTGGCACCGATACCGGTGTCGCGCCAGGCGGAGCAATCGAAGAGGTTGAGCGCATGATGGGAATGGGCAAACATGTCATGCTCTATTTCTCCGATGTTCCCGTACCACCCTCAAAATTCGATCATAACCAGGCATCAAAGCTTTCTGAATTCAAGACCAAAATCAAATCCCGGATTCTGCCCCATTCCTATTCAGATCGAAAAGATTTTCGTACAGATTTTTCAGATCATCTTCAGCAGCAAATTCCCCGCTGGTTCGGCGATCCCGCCACCCAGCCGACCGACACAGCGCCTAAGCCTGACAACTCCGCCGAGCTTCAGCTTTACCAGTCAACGCTGAAAGAGGAGCTTCGCTGGATTCGGATGCTTGGGTTGCCAAACATCGAGCGGATCGATGTGAATCTCGATGACGACACTTTCGTGCCGTTGCGGTTCACTCGCAGCTGGGAGTTTGCGCCCGATGAGCCGGAGCGGATGCATTCGATGCTTGAAATGGACAACATTCTCACGCCTGACCGGGTGATGCAGGAGGCGTTCAAGAAGGATCGGCGCATGTTGCTTATCATCGGCGATCCCGGCGCGGGCAAGACGACGTTGCTCAAATATTACGCGCTTTGCTGCCTCGATCCCGAGCGCTACACTCGCCTCGGGTTCGCGGAGCCGGTCAACGTGTTTTACCTGCCGTTGCGTGAGCTGGTCAAGAAGAATGACGGCGGTTTTCACCATCTGGCGGAGAGCCTCGCGCGGTGGGCGTCAGCGAATCAGTTGGAGATCGACCGGAAGCTCTTCGATGGCTGGCTGAGGCAGGGGCGGTCGCTGGTGCTGCTCGACGGACTCGACGAGATCGGCAGCGTCGATGAGCGCCGAAAGGCGTGCCGTTGGATCGAGGGGGCGTGGAAAGGTTACTCCAGCGCGAGGTTCGTGGTCACGTCGCGGCGCACCGGCTACCGCAAGGATGACGGCGTCGAGCTTGAGGTCGATCACGACCGGGCCGACGTCGAGGATTTCACGCGGGAGCAGCAGGAGAAGTTTCTCGCCAACTGGTTCCGGGCGGCCTTCTTGCGCGACTACAACGATGCGCGTCTGCCCGACGACGAGTGGCGGTGCAGGCAGGAGCACCGGGCCGAAGAGCGCACGACCAAGATTGTCGCTCACCTCCGCGAGGAGAACAACCGCAGCCTGCGCCAGCTCGCGGCCATTCCGATGATTTTGCAGATCATGGCGATCCTCTGGAAAGAGCGCGACCACCTGCCCAAAAGCCGCGTCGATCTTTACAACTCGGTGCTCGATTACCTGCTTCAATTCAGGGATGCTCGCCGGAACATCGAGCCGCTTATGCCTGCGAGAGACGCCCGCATGGTGCTCGGCCCGGTTTCGCTTTGGATGCAGGAGCGCAAAAGCGATCTCGCAGAGAAAGGGGCGATGCGGGAGGCGATGGACGAGCGCCTGACCAATCTCGACAAGCCCCCGTCAGCTCAGGAGTTTTGCGACTACCTCGTCGATCGCGCGGGCCTGCTCATGGAGTACGGCAAGCAAAACTACGTTTTCCGCCACAAGTCGTTCCGTGAGTTCCTCGCCGGTATCGAACTAGTGAAGAAGGTGAATCGAATCTCGGCTTATCTTGATCCTATCATCGAAAGCTTCGGCGAAGACTGGTGGGACGAACCGCTCCGCTTTTTCATTTCCCACGGAGACGAAGAGCTGTTCGACCTCTTCATGGACAAGCTTTTCTCGTCAGATGTCACTGATGATATTCTTCAACAGAAGCAGCTTTTTCTTCGCACGTTGATCGAAGAAGCCCCGATGAAAAAGCCCGATGCGCTATGTGATCATTTGATGAAGCCGGAGAATAGTGCTACGAGGCAGAGGGTGATTTTGGATTGTATCAGGGCTGTCGGCAAGAAATCGGCAAACGGAGCATTAGTGAAATTTTGGAAAGAAAATATAGCTAAAAACGAGAATGTGTTTGATCATACGCGTGAGATTCTGCAAGATTTGGTAGGTTATGAGCATGCAAAGTCAAGTATATTTGTTTCATCAATTGGTGTCGCTACTTTTTTAAGGAAAAAAACCAATCAAAATGATTCTTCAAAGTCATTCCGCAATGCTTTCGAGCAGCAGGCGGAATACATAGTGATACCGGGCGGCAGCTATATCTATTCTGTGACTGAAAAAGAAGAGCAAGTTCCCGATCTCTACTTTGCGAAATATCCGGTGACGAACAAGCTTTACCGTCGCTTCATCGACTACCTGCAATCGAAGAATCCCGAATATGAAGCTGTTGTGCCTGTTTCGCGATTCAGCGATGTATTACAGGATATTGCAAACAAACAAAGGTGGGATAAAGATTTTAAAAAATATCTCAGGGAAGGGAACAGAGATATCACCGGATTGTTCCGTTCAAATAATGACGAAGACAGGAAGTTTGGCGCTGATGAAAACCCGGTTGTTGGTATAAGCTGGTATGCCGCAAGCTCCTATTGTTTGTGGCTATCGATGCTGGAAAGCAAAGGTGAAAGAAACGATCTCTATCGCCTACCAACAGAAATCGAGTGGGAGTGGGCGGCAGCAGGAAATGAAAAGCGCGAATATCCGTGGGGTTCAACAGCGCCAACGCCGAAGCTGGCCAATTACCGCGATGGCTACATTGGGGCGACAACGCCGGTCGGCGCCTATCCCGATGGCGCGACGCCCGAAGGTCTCTACGATATGGCTGGAAATGTATGGGAGTGGATGGAGAACTGGCATGATAATGACCCATATTTCCGTGCGTTGCGCGGCGGCTCCTGGTTCTACAATGCTGAGTATCTGCGTTGCTCTTCCCGGGTCGGCAGCGACTTCCCGGTCTTCAGGTTCAACCTCATCGGTTTTCGTGTGGTTCGCCCCAGTCCTCTTCTGGAACCCTGACAATCTGATCTCTGGAACTCTGAAGCGGGGAATTTGTTGTTTTTCTGAACCAAACGGGAGAACATCTATGAAAAAACTCTTTTTGCCTTTGCTGTTGTGGATGGCCGCGCTTGCCGGGTGCGCCGGTGCGCCGGAGGGGATTGTGGCGGTGGATAACTTCAAGCTCGACCGCTATCTCGGCACCTGGTACGAAATCGCCAGAATCGACAACCGCTTCGAGCGCGGCTCCGATCATGTCTCGGCCAAAGCGCAAGGCTTTGATGTTTCGCGCGTTAAACGCACGCTTCAATAGCGGACTTGCTGGACGCTGTGGACAAAGCGACGGAATATTATCCACAACATCCATTTTTTCGTTTGAGCAGTTAACGGCCAGCGAAATCAAGCAAACGCTCGAAAAGAAGCCGGGCAGAACTACAGCGCTGGCTTCGACCTGCAATCTTCTGCACCGGCGCAACTGGAAGACGCGCGCGCGACAAAAAACATCCGAAAAACATGCTGAAGCACAGGAGGTGTGGGGAAAAACCTCCGACAACATTGATGCTCTTGAAGACCACTTGGAGGCATCGTTGAAAACAATAGAATTTGACACGCCAAGAGTCCATTCCATCGTTGCCTGGTACTGAATTATGAGTGCCCTGTTGAATTGGAAATAGAATAAGTGCTCTAAAAACAACAGCTTGCGCTGTTTTCTCCTCCTTTTCTTCTTCCCCTCGTGAATTATTCAGCTCAAGAGTTTTAATTTCCGGATAAATCACCAATCCGAACATAACGTGCGTTTTCTATGATTGTTACCATCAATCCCGCTACCGGCGAGCGTATCGCCGAATATCCGGTGATGATTGCCGGAGAGATCGATAGCGTGCTTCGCCACGCCGAGGCGGACTTCCGCCACTGGCGCTCGACGAGCTTCGACACGCGGAGCGCCTGCATGAAGCGGCTTGGCGAGCGGCTTCGTGCGGAGGCCGCCGAACACGGACGGCTCATCTCGCTTGAAATGGGCAAGCCGCTCGGCCAAGCGGTGGCCGAGGTGAACAAGTGCGCCTGGGTGTGCGACTACTTCGCCGATCACGCCGAGGAGTTTCTTCGCCCCGAACAGAGCGCGATTGATGGCGCAACTGGCGTAGTGCGTTTCGAACCACTTGGTGTAATTCTTGGCGTGATGCCGTGGAACTTTCCGTACTGGCAGGTGATCCGCTTCGCCGCGCCCGCCATGATGGCTGGCAACGGCATCGTGGTGAAGCACGCGCCGAACGTCACCGGCTGCTCCATTGCCATCGAAAAGCTCTTTCGCGACGCCGGTTTTCCGGAGCACATCTACCGCGCCGTGCACATCGATCTCGACGAGGTTGACCGCCTCACCGGCTTCATGATCGACCACCCGGTCGTCAAGGCGGTCTCCGTGACCGGCAGCACCGGCGCGGGTCGGGCGGTGGCGACCAAGGCGGGCCGGGCGCTCAAGAGGAGCGTACTCGAATTGGGCGGGAGCGATCCCTACATCGTGCTTGACGACGCCGATCTCCGCCAGGCGGTCGATGCGTGCGTTGCCGGACGCCTGCTCAACGCGGGCCAGAGCTGCATCGCCGCCAAGCGCTTCATCGTGCAGTCAGGCGTGATCGAAGAGTTCACGCGGATGATCGTCGAAAAAATGCAGCGGGCGGTGATGGGCGATCCGTTCCGCGAAGGCACGGAGGTTGGCCCCATCGCCCGCGCCGACCTGCGCGATCTCGTTCATTCGCAGGTGCAGCGGAGCGTCGAGGCAGGCGCGACGCTCCTTTGCGGTGGCCATGTACCCAACGCGCCGGGCTGCTACTATCCGCCAACCGTGCTCTCCGGCGTCAGGAAAGGGATGGCCGCCTACGAAGAGGAGATTTTCGGCCCGGTGGCAACGATCATCGAGGTGGCGGACGACGACGAAGCGGTCGCCGTGGCAAACGACAGCGACTACGGCCTCGGCTCCGCCGTATTTTCAAGCAGTGCGGAGCGAGCGTTGTCCATAGCCTCCCAGCTCGAAACGGGCAACTGCTTTGTCAACGCGATGGTGAAGTCCGACCCGCGCCTTCCCTTCGGCGGCGTCAAGCACTCCGGTTACGGGCGCGAGCTGTCGCACCACGGCATCCGCGAATTTGTCAACATCAAAACGCTGCTGTTGCCGGGGTGAGTCGAGGTAAGGTCTGATAAGGCTGTCGCAAAAGATTTTATCCGTGAGTTATTCATGACTTCATTGCTTTGTCATTCTGAACGAGGTGAAGAATCCAGTATTTCAAGATCAGCGCTAAGTTGATGAATTAGAGTGCATCACGAGACTTTTCTGGATTATTCGCCCAACTTCGTCGGACTCGGAATGACAGACAAAACATGGCAATAATCAATGGAGCAATCCTTTGCGAGACAGGCTCCAATCGAGTTACAACCTCCGCAGTATTAACGCTCAAGACCGCTCATGACTTTCCGGGGCTGGGAAAAACTGCCGATCCGCATCGAGTCAGGCGAAATGGTTGAAGCGGTTGCGCCGGTGATCGTTTCGGCGAGCCGCGCCACCGACATTCCGGCATTTCACGCCGCATGGTTCATGGCGCGGCTTCGGGCAGGCTACGTGGAGTGGCGTAATCCGTTCAACCTCAGCCAGAGGCAATACGTCTCGTTCCGTAAAACGAGAGCCGTGATTTTCTGGAGCAAGAACCCTGCGCCGCTGCTGCCGCATCTTCCTGAAATCGATACCCTCGACATCAACTGCTATTTTCAGTTCACGCTGAACAATTACGAGGCGGATGGCCTGGAACCGGTCGTACCGCCGCTTGAAGAGCGCGTCGAGACCTTCCGGCAACTTGCCGAACGCATCGGCCCGGAGCGTGTCATCTGGCGCTTCGATCCGCTCGTGCTGACTGACCGGCTCACACCCGACATGCTCATCGAACGGATCGCCCGCCTTGCCGAACAGCTTCGCGATTCTACCCGCAAATTCGTCATCAGCTTCGCCGACATCGAACGCTACCGGTCGGTTCGGAGACGTCTCGCACGACACAGCGTGGGAGCGCGCGAGTTCACGCCGGAGGAGATGGCATCCTTTACCACGAAGCTTGTCGAGCGCAACGCGAGCTGGGGATTCGAACTTGCAACCTGCGCCGAAGAGATCGAGCTTCCCGGTATCTCATCAAACCGCTGCATCGATGACCATCTGCTCGTCCAATGCTTTAGCGATGATGCGGAGTTGATGGAGTTTCTCGGAGTCGATCCGCTGTTTCCGGGCGAAGCGTCGTCCGGCACCTCGCTGAAGGATCGCGGTCAGCGCAAAGCTTGCGGGTGCATCGTCAGCAAGGACATCGGCGAATACGGCACCTGTGCGCACGGTTGCGCTTACTGCTACGCCATGCGGTAACAGCGGTGTTGTGACGAGGGATGTGGCGTAAAAAACAAACCGGGGCGTTGGTGCGCCCCGGTAGAGTGAAGATTTTGGGATCGACGGCGATCACACCATTTCCGCCGCGAGTTCGGACAGATAGGTCTTGATCGATTTGTGCTTGTCCAGATTGAGCTTGCGGTGCATCCGGTAGCGAATGCTCTCCATGCCGCGAGTCGAGATGCCGATCGAGCGGGCGATCTCGCGCGTGTCGTAGTTGAGCTTCACCATGAGGCTCACGCGCAACTCGCGCTGATTGAGGTTCGGGTGGCGCTTCTGAAGCTTCGAGAGGAACTCGGAGTCGCCAACCGTCAGCTCGGTCTTGAGGCGCTTTTCGGTCAACTCCGTCTCGATCATGTTGTGGCACTGCTCGAGAATCTTCTGCTTGTTCGACTGCTCGATGTCGAGACCCTTGATCTGGTCGCAGATCTGGTGCAGGGTCGAAGCCTTTTCGCCGACGGCGGTGGAGATTCGCGTCAACTCCATCTCCTGCGCGGCGATGCGCGACTTCAGCGCGGCTTTCTCCTGCTCGAACCGCTGAATCTCCTTTTTGCCAAGTTCGACCTGGGCATTGAGCTGGATGATCTTCTGGCTCAGCTTCTGCTCGTTTTCCACCTTCAGATGCTGCATCTCCTTTTCATGCATCTCTTCCCTCGCTCTCAAATCCTCCTGCATGTGGTCGATTGCCTTGAAGTAAGGATAGAAGGGGCTGTCTTCCGACGGGAGGAAGATTTTCTGGTTGAGCATGTTGAGCCACGAAATTCTGGCGATGGTCGCGAGGAACTCGTCTTTCATCGAGGTCTCCTCATCGACCTCCTCCTCGGCACCCATTTCGGCGGCCTTGCCAGAGCGGTATTCGAGGAGCGTGGTCATCGCATCTTCATAATCCTCCCTGAGCAGCACGGTCATCGTGTTGGGGGCCATCGCGGCGAAGGTGTCGATGATCGTGTAGCACGACTCGTCGATGTTGTAAAAGACGATCACCGAGAAATCGAGACCCGAACGATAGATAATGTCGTTGATACCCTGCTTGTACTGGAAGGAGATGTTGCTAATGTTCTCCATGTTCCACAGAAGGTAGAGCGGAGAGTCCTTGATACCACTCTCTTCGAGCACCTTGTGAACCAGGTCGATGCTCATCGAGGTCAATGTTATCGGATGATCCGACTCGACGAAGTGGTGGAAAATGTTGTCGCCAATCACTTCGAGACGCTTGACGTAGTCAGCTCCGGCAGGAACGGACTTCCAGTTGTGCTTCGAGGTAACCGGAAGATGCGAGATTGGACAGGTTTGCATAGGGGGCGTTATTTATTGCGTTATTAAAAGCACCCGTCATGAAGTATAATCATACATTGATGATGCAGGTGTTACCTCCATTATACGACTTTTTCTGCCAATATTCCCAATAATTACGGAGACAAAGTAGTATATGTCACGATTTTTTTCAAAAAAAGTGAAAATACAGAGAGTGGGGGTTTTCAAGTGATTTTACGCTGAAAGCCCGTTCAGGTTTTTACAACGGGCTTTCTCGGGAACTCATCGGGGGAGCTTGTTTCGAAACACATTACGCCAGACAGGAGGCGTAATCGGTTTCGGAACTACTCTGCAGCCATATTCGCGAGATAGGTTTTCAGCGAATGGTGTTTGTCGAGGCCGACTTTTTTGTGCAGCCGGTAACGAATGCTTTCGATGCCCCTGGTTGAAAGGCCGAGGGAGCGGGCGATTTCGCGGGAGTGATAGTCCAGCTTGATCATCAGGCTGATCCTCAGTTCACGCTGGTTGAGGTTCGGGTGCTTTTTCTGAAGTTTGGAGAGGAAGACCGAGTCGGTTTCGGTGAGCTCGGTATTGACCAGGGCGGCCTGGTCGCTGGTTTCGAAGAGTGAAGCGCATTGCGCCGAAATCTTCTCCATCGACTCCGGATCGAGATTGAGCGTGCCGATCATATCGAACAGCGCACGCAAGGCGGCATTTTTTTCAGCATTCGCCGTTGAAATTCTCGTCGCTTCGATCTCCTGCGAGGCGATTCTCGAAAGCAGAGCAGACTCAGCTTCCTTGAAACGTTGTTCGTTCTTTTTGGTGATATCGATCTGTTCGTCGAGCTGCGCATTTTTGCCAGCCAGAAGCACCCGGAAATTCTGTTCTATCTTTTCGATGAGCTGATGATGTTCATCGTCGAGAGCGACCAGGTCGCGGCGCATCATGTCGAGAATCTGGAAATAGGGATATGCGGGATGTTCTTCAGATGGAAACAGGCTCAACTCGTCGAACTGGCCAAGCATGAGCATTTTCGACACATCGGCAAGGAACGATTTTCGGAACGCCTCGTCCGTGCCCGCCTCGGGTTTTGCAGTGACGAGAGCGCCCGATTTGAAATCGAGAACCGAATTTACCCCCTCCTCGTACGAGCCGGCAAGAATGACTGGCAGTTTTTCGGTCGCCAGGCACTGCAACATCTCGAACTGAAGCCTGACAGAAGACTGGATATTGTAGATTACAATCACTTTCAGGTCGAAATCCTGAGTCGTGAGCAGGTTGGTGAACTCTCTCTTGTAGGTGAAATTGAGGTCGGCTACATGCGAGCAGTCCATCAGAATAAAGACTGGCTGCCGGGAGAGATTTTCCTCGCCGGTCAGCGAACTGAAATCGGCGGCATACAGATGTTCCGGAACGATGTCGTGGTCGGCAAGTTCCTGCACATGAATGATGTCTGTCCCAATAAGACTGTATTTTCTGGTATAGTTACCTTGGCGATGTTCGAAACTCCAGTGATCTTTTTCGGTAACCGAAAGTCCTGAAACGGGGCATTGAGTCATAGTGATGGACTTTAGGAGTTGAGAATATTAAAAAGATGAAACTACAGATACCATACCAATTACTTTAATATCCGATATTGTTTGTATAAAAAAAACAATCAGCGTGATTTTTTTCTTCGTTATGACGTCATCAAATGGAGCTTGCTGTTTTTTTTCACTTGAATAATCACCCATGCCGGTAAGAATACTCTTTGTCTGTTACGAAAATATCTGCCGCTCGCCGATGGCGGAGGGGGCGTTCGGGTACGCGGCGTCGCTGAACGGAGCGGATGGCTGTTTCGAAATCGAGTCTGCTGGCACGGTGTGTTACCAGTCCGGCTCCTCACCCGACCGCCGGGCGGTTCGGGCGGCGGAACGCCACGGCATCGACATCTCGGCGATTCGCGCCCGCTGCATCGACGATATCGATCTCGGAAGCTTCGACCGGATTTTCGTCATGGATGCCGAAAATCATCGCGACATGCTCGACGCGCTCGACGGCCTTCCGGTGCCGGTGCATATGATGACCGATTTCGCCCATCCGGATGCGGGCGCTGAAATTGAAGACCCTTATTACGGCAGCGAGGCGGGTTTTGATCGAACGATGGAGCGCCTTCTGCAAAGCGCCACGGGAATTCTGTCGGCCATGCAGGCTGAGTATGGTCTGCTTGCTGGAGAGATTAGAACGGACGCGAATGTTCAATACACCGGAAATGGCAATGGGCGGTAGCTTTACCTTCATTTTCAATCCGGCGGCTGACAAGGGGCGAGCCGCCGCGAAGGCCCCGTCGATCCGGCGTGCGCTCTCCGCGCTTGAAAATGCGACGCTCGAAACGACGCGCTTTGCCGGACATGCTGCCGACATTGCCCTCGCCGCCGCTGGAGAGGGTGCGACGCTCATCGCCTGCGGCGGCGACGGAACGCTCAGCGAGGTGGTCAACGCGGTGGCGGGCCAGTCGGTGAAGATCGGTATTCTGCCTATTGGATCAGCGAATGATTTTCTCAAAAGCTTCGCCCCGGCCTCAAAAAACCACGAAGAGCGCATCGCCGGATTTGCCCGCGCCACGAGTCGCAAGGTCGATCTCGGGCGCGTCGATTTCAGCCACGGCGAGTCGCGCCATTTCGTCAACTCCATCGGCATCGGCCTGACCGGACGGATCGCGAGCACGGTGAAAGCGACGCCGTGGCTGCGAGGCGAACTCTCCTACGCATGGGCGCTCGTGAGCGTGCTGTTGGGTTATCGCCCTGTAAAAATGCATATTACGCTCGATACCGTCGACGGAATCGTCGAACTCGATGAGCTGGTGTTCGCCTTTTCGGTCTCAAACGGCAAGGTCGAGGGAGGCAAGTTCCGCATCTCGCCGGAGGCCGATCCGTACGACGGTCTTCTCGATGTGTGCATTCTCAAAGCCATCCCGAAATGGCGCTTTCCGGGATATGTGCTGAAGTATCTGAAGGGAAGCCAGATTCACGACTCTCTGGTCATCTACTGCAAGGCGAGGTCGGTCGAGCTTTTTATGCCCGATGATGAC
>CAIUQW010000009.1 GCA_903901395.1 uncultured Chlorobiales bacterium
GGCTGATCGGCAAATTCGCCTACGTGGCTGGTTCGTTTGGCTATCAGGATGTGAACGCGGCTTTCGGCGGCGCGTCGCAGTTCATCGTCTGCCCGCTCGAAAGCATCACGGTGCTCGACGGCATCCCGAATCCGCAATGCGGCATTGCGCTTCCGCTCGGCGCGACGGCCTTGCACATCGTCGATCTGGCGGAGGTGAAGAACCGCAAGGTGCTCGTGCTCGGCCAGGGCGCGGTGGGCATCCTCGCCGCGGAGCTGGCGAAGCGCTTCGGCGCGAGCCTCGTGGCGGTCACGGAGCCGCACCAGAGTCGGCTCGACATCTCGACGGCGGACATCAAGGTCAACCCCGAAAAGCAGGATGTTTCGGCGGCACTGGCCGGTCACGAGTTCGACGTGCTCATCGACAGCACCGGCATCATGAGCGCCATCGAAACCGGCTTGCGTTTTCTGAAATTTCACGGCAAGGTGATCTTCGGCGGCTACTACCAGCGCATGAACATCGACTACTCGCAGGCCTTCAACAAGGAGCTTTCCTTCGTCGCCGCCCGCCAGTGGGCCAAGGGCGACTTGCGCCGCGTGCGCGAGCTGATCGCGACGGGCAAGATCAACGCGGAGAAGATTTTCACCCACCAGTGCACGGTTGACGACAACCTCATGGAGGCCTACATGCAGGCGTTCAGCGACTCCGACTGCCTGAAGATGATCATCCACTGGAAGCAGAGCGACGAGGCGGGCGAGCACTTTCCAACCTGCAACACGGGGAACTGATCGACTCATGGCGCCAAGAACCATCGCGATTTACGGCAAGGGCGGCATCGGCAAGAGCTTCACGACGACGAATCTCAGCGCCACCTTCGCCATGATGAACAAGCGCGTCCTGCAGCTCGGTTGCGACCCGAAGCACGACTCCACCACCTCGCTCTTCGGTGGCATCTCGCTGCCCACGGTGACGGAGGTGTTCGCCGATAAGAATGCGAAAAACGAGCAGGTCGAGATCAGCGACATCGTCTTCCGGCGCGACATTCCCGGTTTTCCGCAGCCGATCTACGGCATCGAACTCGGCGGCCCGCAGGTGGGTCGCGGCTGCGGCGGGCGCGGCATCATCTCCGGCTTCGACGTGCTTGAAAAGCTCGGCATCTTCGAGTGGGACATCGACATCATTCTGATGGATTTTCTCGGCGACGTGGTGTGCGGAGGCTTTGCGACGCCTCTGGCCCGCTCGCTCAGCGAGGAGGTGCTGCTCGTGACGAGCAACGACCGGCAGTCGATCTTCACCTCGAACAACATCTGCCAGGCCAACAACTACTTCCGCACCATCGGCGGACGCTCGCGCCTGCTCGGTCTCATCGTCAACCGCGACGACGGCAGCGGCATGGCTGAAAGCTACGCGAAAGCTGCGGGCATCAACGTGCTGATGAAGGTACCCTACAACCTCCAGGCGCGCGACATGGACGACAGCTTCGACTTCGCCGTCAAGCTGCCCGAAGTGGGCGAACCGTTCAGGAAGCTCGCCACCGACATTCTGAACAATGCCATCACTCCCTGCAACGCGAGCGGCCTCGATTTCAAGGATTTCGTGCGCCTCTTCGGCGACGTGAGCGAAGAACTGCCCGCAGCCGCGACGGCGGACGAGCTGTTCCGGCGACCGAATGGTGACGGCGAGGGCGGTGCCGCCGAACCGGCACCCAAAGCCACGGCGAATAGCTCCGCGCCTGACGCCGAACGCCAGCGCCTGCTGGAGTGCATTGAAAAGCTGCCGGAGCCGGAGCGCGAGATTTACGCGCTGCACGAAGTGGAGGGCAAATCGCCAGAGCAAATCGCTGGGCTGAAAGCTATAAGCGAAGAAGAGGTGCGGGCCACCCTCACGAGCGCCCGCAAGGCGATGCGCAAGCTGTTTTTTGCGCTTTGAAGGCAGTTCGGCGGAATTCACCCGTTGCCTGCGGTCAGATCGGACTGATTCGACCGATCTTTTCTGGTTCACGCCAAACAAAAAAAGCTGTTCACTCTGATCAATCTCATCTACCGCGAATCTGCTGCAATCCCGAACTCTCGAAAGGCGGCGAGCGCTTCATCTCACACTCGACAAAGTCAGAGTTTTCACCGGCGACTTTGAGATAGGAGAGCGGGCAAGCCGCTCCTCCCGTTCACAAGGCCACTTTTTCCTGGATAATCTCGGCTTTTTGAATCTGAAATTCATCGGGGGTCAAACCACCTCAGCCACAGTGCGATCTGATCGTTCCGGGAGTTTTTTCATACTCATCGGGCAGTTTTATTGGGTCTGATGCTAATATTTACGTCAATAATTCTTGATATGACAATAATTATTATTACATTGAAATAGCTTTTATTTACGGCTCCTTCGATGTAGTGATTCGAGATCAGGCCCCTTCCTTTTCTTGAATCTTCGGGGGAGCTTCTCTTTTTCCCCGGTTTTAACCTTTCTCACTGCCTCGAACTGTCGCGTTTTTCTTGACTGAACAAACAGTACAATCCCCTGTGTTATCGACCAGCGCAACAGACGGAATCGATGAACAACCTGTAGAAGCCCCCCACGGTGTCGTTCTTGTTCACGGCTTCCGGAACCTCTGCCGGAGGCGTACCGAGCGCGGCTTCGATGGCGGGGCGGGTGAGCGTCCTGAACATCTCCTCCATCTTTTCCGCTGGGTAGGGCATGTCCCTGTCGAGCCACCAGGTCATCAGTGAAAACAGCGTACTGACCAGAAAATTGACCGTTACCTCTACAGGCACCGGCGGCTCGCGCCTACTTCTGGACAGTTCTTCGAAAACCGGTAGCAACAACCCGTTCAGATACCGGTGCAGGTATTTCAGAATCATTTCGCCGCTCTGCCGCCCCGCGACCGCTTTGTAGAGCTTGTGATGCTCCGCGGTGTGCCGGAAGAGGTCGAGCACCATGTTCACCCCGGGCACGCTGCCGTTGCGCCGCGCCGCCAGCAAGTCCTGCTGCTGCAACTCGAACAGCTCGCGCAGGTGCTCAAACCACGAGAGAAGCAGCTCGTCCTTGTCGCGGAAATGAGCATAAAAGGTCGATCTCCCAACATCCGCGCGGTCGAGAATATCCTGCACGGTGATCTTCTCGTAGCCCCGCTCCTCGATGAGCGCCATCAGCGCATCGAGCATCAGCCGCCGTGTCCGGCTGACACGCCGGTCATTTTTCATTTCCCGCATAAAAAATCTTCTTTTTGATCCCTACAAAATGACTGCTTCTGTTCGGAAACGAACATTCCGTCAGACATTGGTTGTTGACTCCGCCTGAGAATCCAGCTATTTTATTATCGAACATCATGTTCATTATCGAACATTTTATTCGATAAAACAAAAATTAGACATCGACATGAAAACGAAAGAGAGCAACGGGATTCTTGACGCGATCAGGGAAATGTACGCGGCCACGGTAAAGAATGACTCACCGTGCGGTTGCGCCTCACCGGTATCGAACCGGGAGATGAGCGCCCTGCATGGCTATACGGAACGGGAACTCGACAGTATCCCGCAAGAGGCCAACCTCGGTCTCGGCTGTGGCAATCCGCTGGCGTATGCCGGAATAAAGCCGGGCGATACCGTGCTGGACCTTGGTTCGGGAGCTGGCATGGATGCCTTCATAGCGTCGCCGCTGGTGGGGGAGAGCGGGCTGGTGATCGGGGTGGACATGACGCCGGAGATGATCGAACGGGCAACATTGAACGCCGCGCGGAACGGGTACGGCAACATCGATTTCCGGCTCGGCAGGATCGAGGAGCTGCCGGTCGATGACGCGAGCGTCGATCTGGTCACCTCGAACTGCGTCATCAACCTCTCGACCGACAAACCGCAGGTCTTCCGCGAAGCCTTCCGCGTGCTGAAACCCGGCGGAAAACTGATGGTGTCGGACATCGCCTTGCTTACGAGACTGCCCGAAGCGGTGCTGGAATCGGTTGAAAGCTACGTCCGCTGCATCGCCGGGGCGATCATGAAGGACGACTACCTCGACATGATCCGCCAGGCGGGCTATCGGTCATTGGGGAAAGCGCCTTTCCGGTCGAAATGGCGCTGAACCATCCCGGCCTGAAAAGCGCCGCCGAAGAGCTGCGTATCCCGATGGGGGAACTCGAAAAGCTGGCCGGTTCCGTGGCGAGCATCAAGGTGTCGGCGAGGAAAGCGGAGAAGCGCTGAACGCTGCCGCACACGCGAACCAGCTCACAAGCAGTCTGTCAGATTTGGCGCTTTTTCTGTGGCCATTGCGAGCAACCC
>CAIUQW010000010.1 GCA_903901395.1 uncultured Chlorobiales bacterium
ACCGTGATGACGGAGATCGAAAAGTGCGGCGCATGATGCGGCGGTTTGAACGCGGCCTGACGGATGTTTCATCCCGCCGGACAACATTGATTTTCTGACAACGACACACTGTTCATGGCCCTTTTTTATCTGATCGCGGTCGCCGCGGCCCTGCTTGACCGGGTAACCAAGCTTCTCGCCATTCACTACCTGCGCGACGGCGGCGTGACCGTCGTCATCGCGCCGGAGTGGCTCAAGCTGACCTACGCTGAAAACCTCGGCATCGCCTTCAGTATGCGTTTCCTCCCGCCAGCGGGACTGCTTCTGCTGACCCTCGCCATCTCGGTGGGCGTCGTCTGGTACGTCGTGAAATCGAACAACCGGAGTCCACTATTCCTAACGGCCTTCGCGCTGATCCTCGGCGGCGGAGTCGGCAACCTGCTCGACCGCGTCATGCTTGGCCATGTTGTGGATTTCATCTATTTCGACCTCTACCACGGCGTCCTTTTTGGCGTGCCGCTCGACCTCTGGCCGGTGTTCAACGTCGCCGACTCCTGCATCACCATTGGCGCGTGCATGCTCGTGCTGTTTCACGAAAAGATTTTCGGCAAAGCATGAACCCGAACGCGCCGCTTTTCGCCGACATCCACTGTCATCTCTCCTTTCCCGAGTTCGACCTTGATCGCAACCGCGTGATCGACGATCTCCGCGCGGCGGGCGTGCAGTTCGTGATCGATCCCGGCACCGGCGTCGAGACAAACCGTCACTCCATCGAACTTGCCAGCCGGTATGACTTTATCTGGGCGAATGTCGGATTACATCCGCACGAGGTGAAAGCGCCGCTTTCGCCGGAGGTTTTGGACGAACTGGAGGCGCAGGCTCGCGCGGCAAAGGTGGTCGGCATCGGCGAGATCGGCCTCGACTACCACTGGCCCGACCACGAAGCGGCGCATCAGGAGGCGGCGTTCCGCGAGATGCTGCGCATGGCGATCAGGCTCGACCTGCCGGTGGTGATCCACTGCCGCGACGCCTGGCCCGACATGCTCCGCATCCTCTCGGAGGAGCGCTCCTCCACGCTGCGTGGCGCAATGCACTGCTTTTCCGGCGACCTCGACATGGCCCGCCGTTGCATCGCCCTCGGTCTGAAAATTTCGATCCCCGGCACCATCACCTATAAAAAGTCGCCGCTGCCGGAAGTTGTGGCATCCGTAGCCCTCGACGATCTCTGCTCCGAGACCGACGCGCCCTACCTCGCGCCAGTCCCAAAACGCGGCAAGCGCAACGAACCGGTGTTCGTCGTCCACACGGTGCGGAAGATCGCCGATCATCGCCCCGAACCGTTCGAGGAGGTGACGGAGGCGCTCGTGCGCAATGCCGTGACGCTCTTCGGCCTGACGTGACCGGGGTGTTTCGCCGATTTTGAAATTCATGCGAACTTGCGTAGGTTGAGCCTCAGGCTGACCCCGCCAGCAGTGACGCGGAACGATTCAGACGATCTCATTCACGAAACGACAGCACGAACCACATGAACACCACGCAACCCCAGAAAACGCTTCCGGCAGCGACCGTCTCCGACCGAATGCTTGAAATCTCCATAAAGTATAAAACGCAGCTCACCGCCCTTGTGGTCGTCATCTGCCTCGCGGCTGGCGGCATGCTCTTCTGGATGCAGAAGGGCAAAGTCGATGAAGCCCAGGCTTCTGCCGCGCTCGCCAAAATCACGCCGTGGATCGAAATGGGTGACATCAACAAGGCGATCAATGGCGAGGGATCGATCAAGGGGCTGAACGGCATCGCCAAAACCTGGGGCAACACGCCGAGCGGAAAAACCGCCCAGCTCTATATGGCCTTCATCATGCTGAACAGCGGCAAACCGGACGACGCGCTCTCGCTCTACAAGAGCTTCACGAGCGATAACAAGGATCTTCAGGCATCGGCGATTGCCGGAGCCGCAGCCTGCCATGTCGCCAAGAAGGCCTTCGCCGAGGCTGCTTCGGAATATGAAAAGGCTTCGGAAACCGCTGAAAACGAGTCGCTCAAAGCTGCCTATCTCAACAAGGCCGCCGAGAGCTACGTTTCCGCCGGACAGAACGACAAGTCCGTGAAGCTGCTCGACCAGGTGATCAAATCGTGGCCCGGCACCTCATCGGCTGGCGTCGCCCGTCGCACCCTCTGGCGTCTTGCGGGCGCCGGCGTTCAGACGCCTCAAATCTGACCAATTTTTTTCGACACACAACCGAATCATCATGCCAGAAAAATTCATCATCAAGACCAGCATGGGCGATATCGCCATCGCGCTGTACGACGAAACTCCCCAGCATCGTGACAACTTCGTGAAGCTCGTCAAGGAGGGATACTACGACGGCATCCGCTTCCACCGGGTCATCGAAGGATTCATGATCCAGTCCGGCGATCCGCTCTCGCGCCACGACGAAAAGCGCATGATGCACGGCACCGGCGGCCCCGACTATCGCGTTCCGGCGGAGATCAAGCATCCCAACAAGAAAGGCACGCTCGCGGCGGCTCGGGACAACAATCCGCAGAAAGCCTCGTCCGGAAGCCAGTTCTACATCAACCAGGCAGATAACGCCTTCCTCAACGGCGAATACACCGTGTTCGGCGTCGTCGAATCGGGCATCGAAGTGGTTGACGCCATCGCTATGGTTGAGACCGACATGCGTGACAACCCGCTGAAACCGGTCACCATCGAAACCATCGTCCCCGTAACTGAAGGCTGAAAGCATGGAGAGCATCGCCGAAAATCTCGCTGCCATCAGGGAACAGATCGCCGAAGCCTGCCGCAAGGCGGGCCGACGCGAGGAGGACGTGACCCTGATCGCCGTCACGAAGACCAAAAGCGCCGCCGCCGTGCGCGAGGCTTGGGACGCTGGGCAGCGGGAGTTCGGCGAAAGCTACGTGCAGGAGTTCCTCGAAAAGCTGGAAGCGCCGGAACTTGCGGGATTGCCGCTCGACTGGCACTTCATCGGCCACCTGCAATCCAACAAGGTGCGCCAGATTGTCGGCAAGGCGGCGATGATCCACGGCATCGACAAGGTCACGACCGCCGAGGAACTGTCAAAACGCGCCGCGCAGCACGGGTTGACGGTAGATTTCCTGCTCGAAGTGAACGTGTCGCGCGAAGGCACCAAGTACGGCCTCGACCCCGCCTCGGTGCTTCAGGCCGCCGAAGCGTGCTTCGCCCTCCCGAACGTGCGCCTGCGCGGGCTGATGACGATAGCCTCGCCCGACCCGGCGGAGGCCCGCCGTGAATTCGCCGAATTGCGCCAGACGCTCGAAAAACTCCGCCTGAACGCTCCCGATCCCGCCCAGCTCACCGAACTCTCGATGGGTATGAGCGGCGATTTCGAGGAGGCCATTCTCGAAGGCGCCACGATGATTCGCGTAGGAACCGCGATTTTTGGGTGGCGGTGAAATCAATTGATAATTGACAGTTGATAGTTGACAGTTAAAAAGATCGTTTTTAACACCTTTTCACTTCACCTACAGCAGTCACGGCATTTACACTGTTCTTTCTATTCAAAGTTTATTACTCCGCCCTGCTTTCCCCATTATCAACTGTCAACTATCCACTGTCAACTCTCCCCCGCCTTTCATCTCTCCCCCTCGCTGCTTATATTCAGTTTCGTTTTCCTCGCCGTTTCAAACCATTTAAATCACAGGGAATATCATGACTGAACAAAGGCAGAAAATCCGGGAGGCCGTAGAATACATCAGAAAAAAGACCACGGCGGAGTATCCGGTGGGCATCGTGCTTGGCACCGGCCTTGGCGGCCTCGTCAAGGAGATCGAAATCGACTTCTCGCTCGACTATGCCGATATTCCCTACTTCCCGATCTCGACGGTCGAAACCCATCACGGCAAGCTGATCTTCGGCACCCTCGCGGGCAAGAAGGTGGTCGCCATGCAGGGTCGCTTCCACTTCTACGAAGGC
>CAIUQW010000011.1 GCA_903901395.1 uncultured Chlorobiales bacterium
CCTTCATCCTTTTCGTCCCTGATGTCCTTTCCGTCCTTTTTGCCGAACGCAACGTGCCAACCCAGACTTTCACAGGCAACCGAAATGTTTGTTACATTGAACCGTTACTTCGTCGATAAAAGCGCTTAAACAATTGCCCCGGACTTTAGGCCGGGGTTTATGGATAAAACAAAATATAAAAGGGCTTTAGCCCAATTTCTTATCCATGAATCCATTTGCAGACTCTCCACCCACGGATGAATTCCCGTCCGTCGAAACTGGCCGCATCGTGGTCAAGGTGCTCGACGCCCACAATTGCATCGGTGATCTTGGCATCGCGCTGTTCAACAACAAGCTTGGATTTCCCGGAGAGGTGGAATATGCTTACCGAAAAGGCGGCCTGCACGAGATAGGGGAGTCGAACCGCTACGTTTTCGAGGAGGTTCCGTACGGCACCTACGCGATTTCCGTCATTCACGACGAAAGCTGCTGTGGCGAGCTGCACAAAAACTGCTTCGGTATCCCAAAGGAGGGCGTCGGCACCTCCAACAATCCACACTTTTTCCTCGGCCCGCCATCATTCGACTGCGCAAGTTTTGAATTGAAGAGCGATGAGGTCGAGATTGAGATACGCCTCAAGTATTTGTGCGGGTGAAGGACGAATTCAACAGTGTTTTGTGAGATAGCTGTATTGGTAACTATTCTTAGTATTCCAAAATAATATAATCATAAGAACGCTTTACAAGATGAAGGAAAATATCGAATTTAAAAATGAAAACTCATAGTCTATCCGGTATTATATCGTGATGATTATATGCATTTTCTATCCAATATTTCAAATCTCATCTATCTCGCCCATAATTCTCTCCGTCTCCACCAGTGCAACAATAATTTGCTGATAATGTTTCACGTCGTCGTAGTTGAGCGTTCGACCTTTTCTATCTTTTAGCCATTTTTGGGCGGGTTGGTATCCGCCGATGTAGAATTCCCAGGCTGATTGCGGGACGCCGTCGAAATATTGCGTTGCGTTGATCCAGACTTTGCCGTCCTGATAGTGAACTTTGTCAACGAGGTTGTCTCCGGCGATTGGGTAAGTTGTGCTTGCGCGGTCAAGCTGCGGGCTTTCGAGCAGATGGAGTTGCCGCAACTCGCCGCCGAGTTTGACGAGCTTCCAGAATGCGGCTTCGTCGGTTGGATACGGTATCCGCGGGAAGTCGATCTTCAGAAACTCCTGATATTTTTGCCGATACGAAGGGGAGTGCAGCACGGCGTAGATGTAGTCGAGCAAATCAATCGGCGCGAACGTGCCGGGAGTTTCCTCTTTTTCCGGCGTGAAAGTCAGCCCAAGCCCTGTGGCGATTTGATCGACAATATTCAGGTTCAGATTTAGGATTTTTTTTGAATCAATATCAATCGAAAAATCAGTATAAGAATAGAGCGGAAACATATATGATCCTATCGTTGATTCACCACATTTTAACTCTGAAAAGTATTTGCTTATTAAAAAATGAGACACATTTTCAGCTCTTGTATTCTTAGCGATGATCAAAACATAATTATTTTTATTTAGGTATTTTGATACAAATGCTTTTCTGCTTCTTGTCAAGAAATTATCAGAATAGTAAATGTATCGATCATCAAAAGGACGAAATAATGTTCTGTAAATTAATTTTGTTTCAAAATTGACTTTTTCTATTGATTTGATTTTTTTTACAAGCGAATCCTTTATGCCGTATTTATTTGTAAGCATATTTAGATTATCACTTTCTAGAAAATCTACTATCTTTGTTTTTACATCATGTGCACTAAAGCCAATTACAAGTTTATCGCATGATGAGTAGTATCCTGTTGACTTCGCCAAGAAAAGATCAGACAATAAAAAACCTTTTTTATATACTTTCTGTTTATCTTCATCAATCCGATTTTTGAACAAATAATAAGGAGCAATAGTTATTATTTTTTCAAACTCGATTCTGGTTAAAGCGTTAGACCACAGCCAATCATACTTAAATTCACGGCTGCCATATATATCTACATTGTATACCTCAGCCATGCCAATTGCTTCAGTACTTTTAATTCCAATTATAATAGAGACACCTTGCTTTATATCGAAAACGTTTTCATCTCTATTTTTATTTATACTCTGCTCTTCAAAATTACTATTCCCATGAAGATCAATAATAAATATTTTATTAAAAGACTTGAGTAGTGAATATCTCATCCCTCGAAAAGTGGTATTAATCAAATAGCCGTTATTCGTTATAAAACCAAGTATCCCATATTTAGTTTTATGTAGTAGTTCTTGACTATATCTTATGAATTTAACGTAATCATCATTCAGCCACTTTGAATTGCGCTCCCTCAATTTTTCGCCAGTGGGTTCTTTTTTATAATCCTTTAACAATCCATATATCCAATCGTTTTTATTTAATGAATGCTTGCTGTACGGCGGATTGCCGAGCACCACCATCACCGGCGTATCGCGTTTGATATAATTCGCCTCGCTCGCTTCCTCGGATAACCATCGCGTAAAAAGCGTTCCCGTATCGGGATGAAACTCTTCGAGGGAATTGGTCAGAAACACCCGAAAACGCTTGTCCCGCGCGGGTTTGTAGCCGGTTTCGGCCAGCAGCATGTCGAGCTTCAGGTGCGCCATCGCATACGACGCCATCAGAATCTCGAAACCATTCAGCCGTGGAATCAGATGGTTTTCGACGTAATCACTTCAGATTCCCTCCTGCCCCTCGAACCCCTTGTGAATATGCTTGACGATTTCGGCCAGAAAGGTGCCGGTGCCAGCCGCCGGGTCGAGGATTTGCACCTTCTGAACTTCCTGTTTTTCCATGACATAGCCATCTTTATAGCGCTTGTCGTGGGTCGGCTTTTTGATCTCGACCGTCGTTTTGCTCGTATCCGCCAAACCGTTGCGCAGGCCGAATTCCGACTTCAGAATCTCATCGACCGCCCGCACGATGAAGTTCACCACCGGTTCCGGCGTGTACCAGACGCCGCGACTTTTGCGTAACGCGGGGTCGTATTCGGCCAGAAAAGTCTCGTAAAAATGGATGATCGGGTCATGCTGCTGCGTGGCTTTGCCGAAATCCTTGAGTAGCGCCTTGACGTCGGTCGCCTTGAAAAGATCGGCCAGCGAATCCACGACCCACGCGATCCGGTCATCGAGGTCGTAACCCGCGATGCCCTGAAAGAGTCGCCGCAGGAAAGGATTGCTCTTCGGAATCAGCTCGGCGGCCTCTTTGCGGTTGAAATCTTCGAGCGTCGGATCGTGCAGTCGTGCCGCGAACATGCCGTACGCAATCGTCTGGGCGTAAATATCCGCGAACTGGCGCGGGGTGATGTCGTGGATGAGCACCTTTCGGAACGCGCTGAGCTGGTCTTTCAGCGTGTCGTTGGCCTCGGCCACGCGGTCGCCCGGCTCGCGCTCGTCGGCAGCCAGCGCCTGATCGATGATCGAGGCCAGCAGCCGCGCCTTCGACGCCATCATCTTCGCGAGCTTCGAGGCCGACCGGATCGTCTGCCCCTCGTAACGCCCAAAGTCGCGGATCAGCTCCGCGAAAGCCTCGACGTTCTCGGCCCGCGCGACCACCTTACCGTTGCGAATCTCCGCCAGCGAGAGCGTCGCCGCGTGCTCGCCGTCGCGGAAGAGGCGAAATTCGAGGTAATCGGTGATGATCAGGTTACGCAGCGAAGTACGGTAGCGCTCGAACTGCTCGCGAAACTGCCGCCCATCGAGCGGCTTGCCAATATCCTTCGCCTCAATGTAGCCAACCGGCACGGCTTTGCGGGTGAGGATGAAATCCGGAGCGCCGCAATCGATCCGCTGCGGCTCGTTGGTCACCTCCACGCCCGGCAAAAGCTCCGCCAGCAACCCCTGAAGCAGCGGGCGATAACTGTGCTCGGTGGAAAGCCCGGTGCGAAACTGCCTGTCGAGCGCCTCGACATACTCCAGAATCATCATATCGTCACATCGGATAGTTAGCGTGATGGGTCAAGCGGACTACGGGAAATGTACGGATTGTTTCGGCGAGAAGCGAAAGTGCCGAGAATTTTGTGGATTTGGCGAATATTTTTATCAGTGGATATTAATTCTTAGCGCGTTTAATCCCGTACTTTGTCAACAAAAATATAATCACTGAATAGCAAACAAGAACAACCGTCATATAATATACGTTTACTATAAACAGCACAGGGTATGTGGCGATAGTCAAAAGAAATAATAATATCAATACTTTATCCTTCCAGAAATACAATGAAAGGAGATATCCAATTGCGATAGCGACAAGTAATGGAATGCCAAAAGGGAAGAAAACTCCAAAACCGAGAATGCCAGCCACTCCACTTGGGTTTTTTTCCGGCCATGCATTTGTTAATTCTGGTGTGACAATGATAACCGTGTAGGCGGCAACTATTCCAAGAAAACGATAACAATTATATGCAAGCCGATGAAGCTTTTCTTTTTTCTCTCTTGAAATCGACATATAAATAGTTTGATTATTTTGTTTAATAAAAAATCTTTATATCTATAAATCAAAAAAGCATTTATTAATTAGAATTATGGGTTGAGTAAACAGCTCAATTGCTGATCGCAAGACTACGGATAAAATATGAAATGTTTATCAAAAGATGAGCTGCCTGCGCTAAAAAATTACTCGCTTGCGTCAAATCGGCTTGCGACTATTTGCTGGGCATTGTACATTAGTGGCGCTATTTACAATCAGTTACACCGTAGTACCATCATGAAGAAGTTATTCTCCGCGACTCTGCTTTGCTCCGCTCTGCTGTCGTTTTCACCTGCTCACGCCTCCGCAACTCCCGTCAAATCCACCGGCACGGTCGATGTCTATTTCTCGCCCCGTGGTGGCTGCACGGAAGCTGTCGTTCGGGAGATCGATGGCTCGAGGCGGGAAATTCTCATCCAGGCATATTCGTTCACCTCGACGCCAATCGCGCAGGCAATTGTGAACGCCAGCAAACGCGGCGTGAAAGTTTTGGCAGTTGTGGACAAGAGCCAGCGTGGCGAGAGGTACACGGAAGCAGACTTCCTTGCCCATATGCGCATTCCGACCCTCGTCGATGACAAGCACGCCATCGCGCATAACAAAATCATCATCATCGACCGGTCAACCTTGATCACCGGATCGTTCAATTTCACCAAATCCGCCGAAGAGAAAAATGCCGAGAACCTTCTCGTCATCAAGGGAAATCAGGCTCTTGTGAATCGATATATCCAGAATTTCGAGCTGCACCGGGCGCACTCCGTCAGGTATGGCGGGAAGTGAAAAGTCGTGGTTGAAAAACGACTCAACAGCCGCGCAGTCGTCTCGATGCTTTTCGGAAAGCCTGGAGATGTTGGCGCGGCTGTTTCATTCATTGCTCAATATCCTTTTTCTTCTCCTCGAACTCTTCCTTTTCGATTTCGCCTTTTGCGTATCGCTTTTTGAGAATATCGAGAGCGCTTTCAGGTTCGTTCCGACCAATCCAGTTCAGCGGTGATCCATTCTGGCGGTAATACTTGCTGTACAGAACAGCGATCACTATAAAAAGGATCAACAGAATCAGCATCATAGCATATCTCCTTTTTATTCATCATATCATTTCGGAATCCTGCATGAATATCATATCGCAGATGCATGCAGTCCATCTGAATATTTCGGTTATTGTATATCTTTTTTCATCTGTTCATAGGTTTCCTTGTCGATCTCGCCTTTTGCGTAACGCTCATCGAGAATCTGCCGCGCGGTTGGTGAACCTTGTTGCATGTTTGCATTTTCGTGCATTTTCTTGGACACAAGAAAGACGATGAGCGCGATTGCCGCGATGGTCAGAATTGCATGAACAGCCATCCACAACCCCGGATTTCCCCAGCCGTAACACCAATCGTTATAGTATTGCCACATCATAATCACCATCCTTCGTCATAGGTTTTCATCAAAGCAACATATGAAACATTAGAACTGGTTTTCAAACAACCGGGTTTTGAGGATTAACCATTCCTTGCGTGAAAAAAGCTGTGAGGAGGTTGTGGCCGATGTGGAGAGGAGAGGAAAAAAAAGAGAGGCTGACCGGGTTAGTACCGGGACAGCCTCTTTTGATTTGCGGGTTGCCTTACGCCTTGCCGTTGGA
>CAIUQW010000012.1 GCA_903901395.1 uncultured Chlorobiales bacterium
CGGCATGGATTTGGCCATTGCCATGATCATCGCCTCGAACAAGAGCGTAAAACCGCTTTCTCGACGCGCCCATGGAAACGACTTCAGCTTGACAATACCGCACTCAGGGCAGCGTATTCGAGGGACTCGGGCTGTCAAATACGCCTCATGCTGAAAAAAGTTGAGGTGTCGCCAGGTCGCTGCCGAGGTATCATAAGCCTTCATGCCATAGCGACCGCAATCAGGGCAACAGAAGGAGCTTCCCGGCAAAAAATCAATGGTGATGTCCAGCGCCTCTTTTCGGCATCGAACGACGAGGACGAAACATACCAAGGGGCTCAAGCCCAAGGGCGAGCTGAAAAAGGTCAAGGTCTTTCACAAACCGCGGGTTGGAATGGTCAAATCGCAAGGTACGTTTCTTTTGCGATTACCCACTCGAAACAGCGAGGAGCTATATTTATTACTCCGGCCACAAAATGACGCAAGTCCACAACGACAAGAGATTTTGCTAACGCAATAATTTATAGCTGGTTAGCCGGTGTCATAAACTTGAAAGCCGAGGCATTTATTGTGAAATTTAATAGTCAAAGTAATAAGAGCGTACAGCATTGACGAAAGATCGTGGTGCAACATGACGCGAGCCTCAGCGTGCCAACGCGCACCATGTGTAGCGAATGCAGTTCAGGCAGAAACTTAGAGGGGTATCTATGTCGTTTACTTGTTTGACGTACCGTAGTTGGAACTGTTCTTTGAAACACATCGAACCTGAAGTATATTTCTTTATTACAAAACTCTCAGCGCGTATTTCCCAAGCTTCCGTTCACCAATGTCAATCTCACCGCCATGATTATTTACATCAACGACAAACCCTGCGAAGCGAAGGTCGGTGACCTCCTGCTCAATACCGCGAAACAGAACAGATCTCACATAGGTTATATTTGCGGCGGCAACGGCATCTGCCAGAGCTGCTTCGTCTATGTGCTCGAAGGCGCCGACTGCCTCTCCACGCCGGGTGAGGATGAAAAGGCCTTCATCTCCGACAGGCTTTTCTCCGAGGGCGGACGGCTCGCCTGCCGGACTACTATTGTCAAGGAGGGAGCGATCCGGGTGCTGACCCGCGCTGAAAAATTCCGGCGTATCGTGCTTGGCCTGAACCTGCCCGGCTTCATAACCTACGCTCAGACCATCGGTTACAACGTGACCACCAAGCTTCCCTCCGGCGTTTCAAACATCGCGTCGAGAGTGCAGAGCGGACGGCTCAATCCCGTTGATACCATTGGCAAAATCGCCAGCGGCCTCGGCCCGGCATCGCAGCTCGTCTACAAGAATTTCATCGAGACCTTCCCCTTCATGCAAATGCCTCTCGATATGGCTGGCAACGCCGCCAAAGGGACACTCGACACGGCATCCGGCGCGTTGTGCACGGTAAGCGGCGGACGGCTGCACCTGCCAGGCTCGACCTGCGCCACACACGACAAACCGGCGGAAGCTATCGAGCGCATTACCATCTCGTCAAAATGAGCCAGAC
>CAIUQW010000013.1 GCA_903901395.1 uncultured Chlorobiales bacterium
AGGTGGAGCTGGTCAGCCCCGCCGCGCCCATGTCCTGCAAGCCGACCACCGCGCCGGTGGCAATCGCTTCGAGCGTCGCTTCGAGCAGGAGCTTCTCGGCGAAGGGATCGCCCACCTGCACGCTCGGGCGTTTGTCTTCCGACGCCTCGCTGAGGTCTTCCGAAGCGAAGGTCGCGCCGTGGATGCCGTCGCGTCCGGTCGATGAACCGACGATCAGCACCGGATTGCCTTTGCCCTTGGCCGTGGCGCTCACGGTTTTGTGATGTTCCACGAGGCCGACCGACATGGCGTTGACCAGTGGGTTGCCGGTGTAGCAATCCTCAAAGTAGATTTCGCCGCCGACGGTCGGTACGCCGAAGGAGTTGCCGTAATCGCCGATGCCGCGGACCACACCGTCCACGAGATAGCGCACGCGCGGGTCGCGCGGCGAGCCGAAGCGCAGCGAGTCGAGCGAGGCCACGGGGCGCGCGCCCATCGTGAAAATGTCGCGGTGGATGCCGCCGACGCCGGTCGCCGCACCCTGGTAAGGCTCGACCGCCGACGGGTGGTTGTGCGACTCTATCTTGAAGGCCACGGCGAGGTTATCGCCAATATCGACGAGCCCCGCGTTCTCCTCGCCCGCCTGCGTGAGCAGCGAAGCGCCGTCGCGCGGCAGAGTCTTGAGCACGGCGATGGAGTTCTTGTAGCTGCAATGCTCGGACCACATCACCGAGTAGATGCCCAGCTCGGTAAAGCTCGGCGTCCGCCCGAGTACGTCACATATCTTGGCGTATTCATCTTCGTTCAGCCCATGCTCCTGGGCCAGCTTCAGGTTCACTTCAGGTTCGGTGCTCATGGCAATAGCTTTTTATAGGTCGAATAGGTCTTATAAGTCTTATCGGACGTATAGGTCGAACAGGATTAAGAATTCAAACCCGGATTGTCAGGGATTTTTGTCCACCAAGTCCACAACGTCCACAAATCGTAGCGGGCGGGCACAAGACCCGCCCCTACGGGTTATTCATTCGCGCCGCAGCAGTTTTTGTATTTCTTGCCGCTGCCGCAAGGACAGTCGTCGTTACGGCCTGGTTTTTTCTCGACTCGCACCGGCTGCTGAAGCACGATTTCGTCGCCGGGCATCGAGAAGGTGGCGTCAATGGCTCCATCGGCAGCGATTTCGTAGACGCTTTCCGCTTCGGCGTGCTGTGCCACGAGCCGCTCCTGCCGCACGGCCTGGCGGCGCTGGCGGGCTTCGATCTCCTCCGACTCCTCCTGGGAGATCGGGAAGAGCTTGAATGCCACCGACAGGGTTTCATGCTCGATTTCCCGCAACAGCTCGACGAACATCTTGTACGCCTCCTGCTTGTATTCGAGCAGCGGATCCTTCTGGCCGTAAGCGCGGAGGTTGATGCCCTCGCGCAGTCCGTCGATCTCGCGCAGGTGCTCGCGCCACTTCTGGTCGATCACCGAGAGCACGGCGTATTTTTCGATCTGCTGCATGAATTCGTCAGGCAGCGAATTTTCTTTCCGGTGGTAGAACTCGCTGGCGGTTTTATAGAGCGCTTCGGCGGTCTGCTCGAACGGTTCGCGCTCGAAAGCAGATGCCTCCGTCCGGAAATCGACTGACAATTCACGCAGCACCTGCTCCTCCAGCCCCGCCGGATCGTTGGCGTCATGGAACTTCTTGACCACGGTCTGGCAGTAGTCCTGCAACAGATCCATCAGGTCGTTCTTCAGACGCGCCATCTTGAGCGCCTTGCGGCGGCGGGTGTAGACCACCTCGCGCTGCTGGTTCATCACATCGTCATATTCGAGCAGGCGCTTGCGGATCGCGAAGTTCTGCTCCTCCACCTTCTTCTGCGCACGCTCGATTGACTTGGTGATCATCGAGTGCTCGATCACGTCGCCCTCCTCGTGGCCCAAGCGGTCCATGACGGCGATGACGCGATCCGAGCCGAACAGACGCATCAGCTCGTCTTCGAGCGAGACGTAGAAGATCGATTCACCGGGATCGCCCTGGCGTCCGGCGCGTCCGCGAAGCTGGCGGTCGATGCGCCGCGCCTCGTGGCGTTCCGAGCCGAGAATGAAGAGGCCGCCCATCTCGCGCACTCCCGCGCCGAGCTTGATATCAGTACCACGTCCGGCCATGTTGGTGGCAATCGTGACCGCGCCCTTCTGCCCGGCCATCGCGACGATGTCCGCCTCGCGGGCGTGCTGCTTGGCGTTGAGCACGTTGTGCTGGATGCGCTTGGCACGCAGCATCCTCGACAGCGTCTCCGAAACCTCGACGCTTGCCGTGCCAACCAGCACCGGCTGGCCCTTGTCGATCAGCTCCTGCACCTTGTTGACGATGGCATTATACTTCTCGCGGCGTGTTTTGTAGACCAGGTCGTCCAGGTCGCGGCGGGAGATCGGGCGATTGGTCGGAATCACCACTACGTCAAGCTTGTAGATTTCAAAGAACTCCGACGCCTCGGTCTCAGCCGTACCGGTCATGCCGGCCAGTTTGCTGTAGAGGCGGAAGTAGTTCTGGATGGTGATCGTGGCCATCGTCTGGGTTTCGCCCTCGATCTTGACGTTTTCCTTGGCCTCGATCGCCTGATGCAGACCGTCGCTGTAACGGCGTCCGGCAAGCACGCGGCCCGTGAACTCGTCAACGATCATCACCTGGCCCTCCTGCACGACGTATTCGTCATCCTTTGCAAAGAGTGTGTATGCCTTGAGGAGCTGACCGATGGTGTGCAGACTGTCCGAGCGCTCGGAGTAGAGGCGGTACACCTCGTCTTTTTTGCGAACCTTGTCAGTCGGCTGGAGACTCTTGTCCGCCTCGATGGCCGCGATTTCGCTGCCCACGTCCGGCAGGAGGAAGAGATCCTGATCCTGATGGCTCAGTTTGCTCAGGAACTCGCGCCCCTTCTCGGTGAGGTCGATGGTGTTGGCTTTTTCGTCAACGGCGTAGAAAAGTTCGTCGTCCACCTCGTGCATCCGGGCGGAGTTGTCCTTGAGATACTCGTTTTCGACCGACTGGATGAGCTTGCCGACGCCCGACTGCGAGAGCATCTTGATGAAGCGATTGTTTTTCGGCTGGCCTCGTTTGACGCGAAGCAGCGCCAGACCTGCATCGAAATCGGTCGGCTTCTCCTTCATGATTTTTTCGGCCTGACCAAGCAGCGAGGCGACCAGATTCTGCTGCGACCGGACGAGCTGCTCGATCCAGGGCTTGATTTCGCGGAACTTGGTGTCGGTATCGGAGTTTGGCACCGGGCCGGAGATGATCAGTGGCGTGCGGGCCTCGTCGATGAGTACGCTGTCCACCTCGTCAACGATGGCGAAGTAGAAGTCGCGCTGCACCATTTCAGCCTCGGTGTTCGCCATGTTGTCGCGCAGGTAGTCGAAACCGAACTCGCTGTTGGTGCCCCAGGTGATGTCGCAAAGGTACTCGTCGCGCCGCTGGTTTGAGTAGAGGCCTGCGAGAATTACGCCAGTTGAGAGACCATGATAGGCGTAGAGCGGACGCATCCACTCCATGTCGCGTTGAGCCAGATATTCGTTGACCGTCACCACATGCACGCCGCGTCCGGTCAGCGCGTTCAGAAAGACCGGCAGCGTCGAAACCAGCGTTTTACCCTCGCCGGTTGCCATCTCAGCGATCTTGCCCTGATGCAGCACGATGCCGCCGATGAGCTGCACGTCGTAGGGAACCATGTCCCAGACCATCTCGCGCCCCATCACCGTGTAGGTGTGATTCTTCAGGCGTCGGCAGGTCTCCTTGACCAGCGCGAAGGTTTCGGGAAGCACCTCGTCGAGAATGGCCGCCGTTGCCTCTTCGTACTCCTGCCGGAGCTGTTCGAGCTGGCTGTTCAGCTTCTCGCTCTCCTCGTGGCCGATGTCTGGACGGTCGAGCTTGTGCTCGGTTTCTTTTATCTGCGTCTCGAACGGGATGAGCCTGTCACGCACCTTTTTGCGCAGCTCCACTCCCTTGCCGCGGAACGCCTCGTCCGTCAGTGCGTTGAGTGTACCGTAAATCTCATTGATTCTATCGACGAGCGGCTGGATTTTCTTGATGTCTTTTTCGTGCTTTGAACCAAAAATCTTTGCAAAAATTTTGAGCATGTAACCCTTGATTTCTCTGTGTTTCGTAACGGTTGCGGCGGTATGAGACGCACTTTCCAATGAGCCATAAAGTACCGAATTTACCACGCTGAAAAAACAACCGCCGAAAAAAACATGATTTCCACGCGAAGCCCATTGTTCAGCGCTTCGCGCTGCGAGAATTGGCGAATGTGTCTTCAGACAGATCCGACTGATCTGTCCGAAGACGCGGAACCATGAAAGCAAACAGCATTTGCGGTATATTGCTCTCAAACCGATCATGCTCGATTTTCATGGCGATGACAACCATGCAACTTCTTCGCACGCTGCTTCTGGCGTTTTTTCTGATGGTGGCAGGTATCGCCGTCACGGCTCCGCTGCAAGTCTACGCGGCTCAGGGCATATCGCAGAATCTCCATACGCCTCCATCGGGCAGCGCGGAGCGCAAGGCGATTCTCGACGCCATGCGCATGAAAATAAAGGAGTTGCACGACCTCGACGTGGTGTTTGCCGTCAGGACGATACATGTCAGCGGCGGATGGGCGTGGGTGCATGCCTTGCCGCGTTCGAAGGATGGACGCTTCTCCTGCGAGGATTTTTACGCGCTTTTGCGCAAGGCGAAAGGGGAGTGGAGGATTGCTGAAATTCCCTGCACGGAGCCGGACAATCCCGATTGCATCGAGAGTTCCGGCTACTTCAGGAGGCTCGTCCGCCGTTTTCCCGGTGTGCCTGTGTGCCTTTTTCCCGAAGGCGATTCCGTACGCTGAGAAGTATTTTTGTTCGATCCGGCATTTCAATCACTCTGCAAAAAGAAAGGTTCGATGACGCCGAAACAGCATAATCATCCCTTTGCCATGGCGCTCTTCTCGTTGCTCAGCGCTCTCCTGGTGGGGCATGCCATCTACCACTATCTCATTCTGCCCAAAAGGGTTGCCACCCATTTCGGCATTTCGGGCGAACCTGATGCCTGGGGACCGAAAACGGTTTTTTTTCTCTGGTACCTCATCATCAGCGCGATTCTGTCGGGGCTTGTCATGGTGGTGAACCATTCCCTGAAACCGGGCAAGCTTGTGTGGCTGAACATTCCCGACAAGAATTACTGGCTTGCGCCGGAACGGATTCACGCCACGTTGAAGTACGTCAGGAGCAGTATGCTGCTCTTCGGTTCGGGAACCCTGCTCTTCATGCTCGATTTTTTCAATCAGTCGTTTCAGGTCTCGCTTGGAAACAGCTCGAAGCTCGATCATCCCTTGATCACACTTGTCGTTTATCTCTTTTTCTGCGTTTTATTGACAGCAGCGTTTTTCCGTCGCTTCAGAAGGAATGGGTGAGTCACGAGACGTTCTGCGTGATCGAATTGCTCACGATGGCTCGAAACCGTCATTTCGTGACGCCCATATTTTTCTCATACCGTCAGCCAATTGGCGGCAAAAGAAGTACATCGATTATGAAATTGTATGATGCAGTGATTTCTGGAGCCGGTCCGGCAGGATGTTCGGCGGCTTTGACTCTCGCTCAAAAGGGACACAGCGTTTTGCTTATCGACAAGGCGCGGTTTCCACGCGAGAAGATTTGCGGCGATGGCGTGACGGCGGCTTCGACGGCGCTGCTCGAAGAGATGGGGGTGCTGGAGCAGCTTCGTCAGCGCCCCGGCAGCCTGAAGCTGTTCAA
>CAIUQW010000014.1 GCA_903901395.1 uncultured Chlorobiales bacterium
AAGCAGCGCGAGGAAGGTGCGGTCGCAGCCCGACGAGGTCTCCACCACGTACGGAATGAAGCGCTCGTTGGTGGTCTGGTCGATATACTCCATGCTCTTGCCGGAGTACTGCTGATGCTGGCTGAGGTCGAAATCGGTGCGTGAATGGATGCCCTCGATCTCCTCGATGCCGAACGGGAACTCGAACTTGATGTCGTAAGCGAGGTCGGCGTAGTGCGCCAGCTTGTCGTGCTTGTACCAGTGAAGCTTCTCCTTCGTCACGCCGAGCGTTTCGTGGTACCAGCGGAAGCGCTCCTCGCGCCACGCCTCGAAGGCTTCGAGCTGCGTGCCCGGCTTGAGGAAATACTGCATCTCCATCTGCTCGAACTCCACCATGCGGAAGATGAAGTTGCCTTTGACGATTTCGTTGCGGAACGCCTTGCCGATCTGCGCGATGCCGAACGGCACCTTCATGCGTGACGACTCGCGCACATTGTGGAAGTTCACAAAGATGCCCTGCGCCGTTTCGGGACGCAGATAGACCACGCCCGCCGACTCGGCCACCGCGCCCATGTTGCACTGGAACATCAGGTTGAACTGACGCACCTCCGTCCAGTCCGCCGATCCGGTGTCGGGAGCCTTGATCCCCTCCTGAACGATAATTTCATAAAGCGTGCGATTCGGGTCTTCCGTCCCTGCGGCGGCCTCATAGGCAACCTTGACAGCGGCGGCCTCGGCCTCCTTGCCATCGCGCACGAGCTTGCCGATATGGTTCTCGATCAGGTGATCGGCGCGGTAGCGGCGCTTCGTCGTTTTATCATCGATCATCGGATCGTTGAAGCTTGCCACATGGCCCGAAGCCTCCCACACGGTCGGATTCATCATGATCGAGGCATCGATTCCCACGATATTCTGGTGGCGGCGCGTCATCGAACTCCACCACAAATCCTTGATATTCTTCTTCATCTCGCTGCCGAGCGGTCCGTAATCGAAACACGACGACAGACCGCCGTAGATTTCCGACGACGGGAAAATGAAGCCTCGCCGCTTGGCCAGCGAAACCAGTTTGTTCATCACTTTATCGGGCGACAGACTCTGCGTCTGCACCCGCGACTGATCGGAATTGCTCATCGTTCGAACACTGAGGTTGAAAAATTGGCAGCGCTCCCGCTCATCCGGCGGGGCGCAAAGCGCAAATATAACAAACGGCGAGGATTTAACGTGCCTTGCATGAAGTACGCCGTGCTGTCAGCAAGCTCATATTGAAGCACAACGAGTCAGGGAGAGGAGAGGCGAAAGCGCGGCTTTGCGCGAACGGGTCGAAACGATACTTCATCGTCACCATCAAAAACACCATTCATGATCCGCATCGGATGAATACGCCGCGACTTCGGCCATTCCACGCCGTCTGGTTACACCAGACTTAAATGATCAACCGGCTTCTGATCGATATCGTATCGATGACCCACAGGAATCGCCTCCGCGTTGTCGTCAGTCCGAAACAGCTCATTTTACGTCAAAAAGTAAAAATGTGATCAACTTCGGCTGCGCTTACGCCAGCGGCTCCTGTGCAGCGTTTGCCCTCGTTTTGCGAGTTCCTTATTGATTTCGTCGAAGTATTCAGGAACGAATGTGTCAATCGAGCTGGCGGGATTGCTCGAAATCGACCAATGAATGCCGATCAGGGCAAGTCTGGAGTTGAAAACGGCAAAGCTGGGTGCTCCTGAATCACCGACCTGCAAATAGCTCTCATCGCTGCCAACAGACGGAGTATCGTTGTCGTCGTAGTCGTAGGCTGCGATTTTTCCGGTCGATGGGCCAAGCTGACACATACCCAGCATATCCAGCACGTTCCGCCCGACCCGATGCGTCTTGCCGTAATTATAGAGAGTAAGTCCGAGATAGGCTTTCGGAGAACGCAATTTCGGAATCGCGTAGCGTGCAATGGTTCTATCGACTGCCCCATCGAACCAGCCAAGCCAGAGATCGGTCGTGCCGATTCGCGCTCCTCCAGTTACTGTATAGGTGTAGCTTGTGCCTGTGAGCGAGTTCGATCCCCAGAAAGTCACCTTCTCGCCTATCGCCGGATGAAGATGAACCGCGGAAAGGAAGCAGGTATCGGTAACCAGCGTCGCCCAGTGTCCCTCACTGCCTAAACCGACTCCTGAAAAATTGTAAGCACGACCGACGAAAGCCTTGTCGCTATCGGCGTAAAATCGAAAGTTTCGCGCTGGCGTATAATCGCGAACGATCATTTCGCTGCGGCTCGAATGTGGTGACAGCACTATCAGCGTAACAAAAAGCGACAGGAGAACCCCTCTCATGGCAGATGTGACTTTGGGTACTTCGATTTGAAATAGAGGCATTCACTTGAAATGAAAAGTAAAGATGTGAAATTTTCTTTTCAAATGCGTTGTGCCAGCGCTGAGTCTCCTCACTGGAGTGATTTTTTACTCATACGGAGTCATGGGGAGTTACGGCGGCGGCGAGCGAGCCAGAGGCTGCACGAAATAATCATCGCATACCAGTACTCGCTCGGCTCGGGCACCGCAGAGAGCGCCTGCCCTCCTGTCGCCAGAACTTTATTGACATCATCGTAATATTCCGGAACGAATGTATCGATGGAGCCGTACGGTGAGCCACCAGGATAGGTTGCAATCGCCCAATGAACGCCGATCAGGGAGAGATCGGAGTTTAAAATCGTGAAGCTCGGAGCGCCTGAATCACCGGCTTGCAGGAAGGTTTCATCGCCTCCGACCGAAGGCGAGTCGTTATTGTCATAGTCGTACCATGCGGCCTCTCCGGTTGATGGGCTGACCGTGATGCTGCCCATATCTTCAAGCACGTTTCGTCCAACCAGCTGATTCGCCCCGTAATTGTAAAGTACGAGGTCCATATAGTCGCTCGCTGAGGGCAGCATCGCAACCGGATAGCGTGCGATCGAAGAATCGACTGCCGTATCGAATCTGCCGACCCAGAGGTCGGTCGTTCCTATTCGCGATCCACCCGTTACTGTATAGGTATAGCTTGGCCCAGCGAGATCATTGGTTGCCCAGAACGTTACCGTCTCTCCTGCGTCGGGATGGTAGTGAGTGGCGGAAATGAAGTAGTTATTTGAAACCAGAGTAGCCCAATGTCCCGCATTGCTGTATCCAACCCCTGAGAAATCGTAAGGCTCTCCAACGAAATTTTTATCGTTGCCAACGTAAAAGCGGTAGTGCTGAGCTGCACTGTAATTGCGAATCATCAATGCCCCGCGACTGATAGTCGGATAAAGTATAACGAACGCAATCAGGAAAAACAGTCGAAACACTCTCATGGCAGCTATAACTTGTGTAACAAAAAACAGAAATAGAATATCCTCCTTTATATGGATAATGTATAAATGGAAATTTCCTTTTCAAATGGATGTGCTTCGTTCTTGCCATGTTGTTCCTTTTAACGTATTATAAATCTCAGATTTACGTCAGACAACCACGTCGCCGCATGAGCCAGAGGGCGCACGCAATCAGCAGCGCGTACCAGTGCTCGCCCGGCTCAGGCACCACCATCAACGCTTGTCCGTTTGTTTTTAATACAGCGCTGATAGCGTTTGCGTATGGCGGAATGAATGAGTCACCGGAATCAGTGTGAAAATCACTTACCCAGTGGATGCCGACCAAGGCAAGGCCCGAGCTGGTAGCGATAAAACTCGGGGCACCAGAATCACCCACCTGCAACAGGGTTTCATCGCCACCTACCGATGGCGTATCATTATTGTCGTAATCGTACCTGAGCATTTGATTTGAAGACGATCCATATGTGCCGACTTCTATCTTATCCAGCACGTTTCGTCCGACAATGTCATGATCTCCGTAATTGTATAGTATTTTTCCCAGGTAGTCACTTTGATTGGGGAGTTCCAGAACCGGGTATCGTGTGATAGAGCTGTCAACCGCCGTGTTGAGCCGACCGATCATGATATCGGTCAGTTGCCCCTCCGCTGATGTGATGCGAGTCAGGCTTTTCACCGTGTACGTGTAGCTCTTCCCTGACAGGCTATTGGTCGCATAGAAGGTCACTGACTCGTTGATATCCGGGCTGTAATGATCTGCTGTAATAAAGTAGTTATCAGAAAGCAATGTGGCCCAGTGACCAGAGCTGAATTGACCGACTCCAGAGAAATTGTAAGAAGCACCGATAAAATTTTTATCGCTTCCGGCGTAAAAACGGTTATGCTGCGGAGCCGAATAGGCGCGAATGGTCATTGTGCCGAGACCTGACGCAGGGGAAAGCGCAACCAAACCGAACATTAATGATGTAAATAAACGTTTCACTGTGATCAATTATTTAATGGGTTACTACAACCGATCTCTTTTTAAAGGGAGATACAAAGTGATGTGTTATTTTTTTTACTGCCTATGAGGGATTTTTACTCCGGTGGTTTGTAGAGCGGCAGTCTATGCAGGCTATTTCTGCAAATTTCTGTGAAAGTCATCCGTCGGTTTTATTTTAATACAGGCGTCTAACGTAATTGAAGCAAAATATTTTAGCTTTCAAAAGCAGAAAAGTTTACTCCGAATATAGTCCATGTCGCCCTTTCAATAAACAGTTAATCAATATTACTTCAAATGAGATATTTGATAGTCTTGAGGACATTCAATACAGGCAAGGCTGAGTAATAAATTACTTAACGCATTAAATGTTAAAGGGTTAAGCAGATGTCTCATGATTAGCTTTAATAAATCAATTCGCTTACTCTGTAACACTCAAATTGCATTTATTGTTTCCTTTTTACAAAAATAATTGAACGAAAGCCCCTTTTATTACGCTCAATATTCGCATAACAAGACGACCTCAAATCAACTTAAAATCTCAATCTGTTAGCGATATTTCAATTTGATATGAAGATGAGGCATTATTTTATTCGAATCGAAATATTTCAGAATAACGTATACAAATTTCATTAATTACGGTTATAATAAATCTGCTGTTTTAAAGAAATAATATGCACGACACTGCTCATTGTAGTATTGACATGCACAGAATTCGGCAATTTCATCTTTCACATAAATATCTTCTATGCATTTCAAGGAGAGCTTTTTGACAGAATGTATAAGTGACTTTTTTCATTAACCGTCCGGAGCATCTTTTGGACTGCTGTGCTACCTCCACCATAAAGACCTGTAAAAAGCTTACCATTGTATTCATTGATCAGCCGGGCCATCAAGCAGATGAAGAAGGACAAAGTAACCGAAGCCAAGATGAACGAGCAGAACCGGATGCCATCAGCAGCTCCGGTAAACGTAAGGCGCAAAATGTGTTGCACTCCTTGATCCTGCTGGCCTGCGATGAAGGCCCGCATCAGAAAGAGTGCTCGCTCAACGAGACGATTGCGCGAGTCTTGAGCGTGAATATGAAAATCTTTGACCGGGTGAAAAAGCAGTTCGTTGAGAATGGGCTTGATGCGGTTACGACTCGCAAACCGATGAGCCGTGTTTTTTCCAAAAAAGTTGATGGCGATCTTGACGCTCGACTGATTGCGCTGAGCTGTTCACCCGCCCCTGAAGGTTCCACCGGGTGGACGCTCAAAATGCTGGCCAATAAAGCGATAGAGCTGAACGATGTCAACACGATTGCGCCCGATGCCGTCCGGCGAGCGTTAAAAAACGAGCGTCAACCCGTGGTAAAGGCCTGGACAGGCGATTCTGCCGAAACAAGGCGGTGAATTTGTAGCGCACATGGAGACCGTTCTGGATGTGTACAATCAACCGGCGATTCACAAATGCAGATTCACGTTTTAAGCTTAAACATCTTTATACGTCACTATAGCGCGGCTGGATAGCAGTGTCTCTGCCGTCTGTATGGTGAAGCGAAGCCAAAAGATCTATTTACGCCAGCACAGCACTTCTTCAATCCTTGACGCATCGTACCGCGAAGCCGTTCTTCGGGCCAACTTCGCCGCCACGCAGGGCGTTGTCGTAGAAGCCAAGTGCCCGGGCGAAAGCTTTGCCGTTGCTGGCGGGCGTGGATGTCCAGAAACGGGCGAACTGTCCGAGCATCAGGAAGACGCCGTCCGCATCGCGCCGCGCGCCCGAGGGCATGGCGTCAAAGCCGCTGTTTTGCTCGCTCCCGGTTGCGGAGCCGCTCCATTTGCCGGGAGCTTTGAGAGCGCCACCCGCCAACTCTTCGCCGCCAAGCGCGTCGGCCAGCTCCTGCCACTCCTTGTCGGTCGCAACGTGCCACCCTTCGGGCGCGAGGCCTCTCGGGTCGTTCACCGCACGCCAGTTGTAGAGCATTCCGAAGGTTTTACCGTTTTCTGTTCTGTTCTCGTACGAACATCGCGCTCCGGCGGTTTGCGAGGCCCACGACGCGCCCTCCTTCACCTCCGGAATCGACTCTCCGTTCCGGTAACGGGTGACTCGCAGATTTTCGTTCATCCAGAGATGGCTTCCGATTTTCACCGTGCCGTAGCTGTTGCCGTCAATGTCGGTGACTTTCGGCGTGCTACCGTTGCAGCCAGCCATCAGCAGGGATGAGAGGAGGAGCGGCGTTATCGCCCGAGTCATGTCGAGTTTGCGTCGTTTCATCGTTAATTTCCATTGATTGAACGCATATTAACGGAGTTTATCGCAGACAATGTAGCGATAGCATAGGCCTTATACTACTTCCCGGAGCGAGGCTTGTCACGCGCCACTCGCTTTTTTTGTTACATTTGCAGTATGAAGCCGTTGTTATCCATTCATTACGACCGATCATGATCAGAAACGTATTTACGAAAACCGCGGGACGACTCTCTCTCATCGTCCTTGCAGCTATTCTCGGCGCTTGCAGGCAAAAGACGCCCGAACATCCATCCGCCGTTCCGGAACCGGTTCCGGCAGCGACAGACAGTGCCGGAAGCGCTGTCACGATTGAATCCGGCAGAGGTTCAGTCGTGATTATCGATGCGGCCAAACCCTGGCCGGACAACGCACCTGCCGATGTGCCAAAGATTCCATACGGCACGATCCGCAAGATCATCCGGACCGAAACTCCCGAGGCCGACAGTTGGGATATGGCTATCGATGGCTTGCCGGAACACGTTCTCCGCGACTACGAGGCGTTGCTCAAGGCGAAAGGCTTTGAGACCACCTCGATGATCGTTCCGGAAAAGGAGGGTGATCGGGGCAGCGTGACCGGTATCAAGGGGCCGATTTCGGTGGTGCTTATCGGATCGGGGCGCAGCATGAGTTTGTCGATCATCCAGAAACAGTAATTCAGCACTCAAAATAGCAACACCATGACTCGTTACGACCCCGATTGCATTTTCTGCAAGATTGCCGCCGGGCACATTCCGGCCAACCTGATCTACCGCAACGACCATGTGGTGGCGTTTCACGACATCAATCCCGCCGCGCCTGTCCACGCGCTGATCATTCCGCTGGCGCACATCGCTTCGTTGAGTGATCTGACGGAGGGCGATGCGGAGATCGCCGCAGAGATTCTGCTGGCCGCGCGGGTGGTGGCCGAAAAGACCGGCGTGCTCGAATCAGGCTATCGGGTTGTGTTCAACAACGGCGCGGACGCCTTGCAGAGCGTCGGGCACATCCACGCGCACCTGATCGGCGGCAAAACGATGGGCTGGCCTCCCTTCGCTGGCCGCGAGGTGGCGCACGGCGAAGAGTAATCGCGCGTATCTTTTTTTGAGGAAATCGCATCCCGCCGCCAAAGCGGGAAAACTTTTCGTCCGCGCATTCCGTTATTTATATTTCGTCTATTTAAGCCCGATGGGCGCATCACAGAGATTTACAGGATAAAGAGAAATATGAAGTTATCGGAACTCAAAGCCGGGGAGCGTGGGCAGGTGACGGCGGTCGCGTCGGAACCGGTGATACGGCGGCGGCTCATGGACCTCGGTCTTGTCAGAGGCACGGAGCTTGAAGTGCTGCGGTTCGCCCCGCTTGGCGATCCCATAGAGATCAGCTGCAAAGGGCTGCTTCTGACGCTGCGGCGCAACGAGGCGGAGGGCATCGCCGTGGACAAGCTCGAAGTCGTCGAGAGCCGTCAGGCTTCATGGGCGAGTCTGCTTCGGGGTCATCGTTTCGGGAAAAGCGCATGAGTACGCAGAAAAACATCACGGTCGCCCTGGCCGGAAATCCGAACGCGGGCAAGTCATCGCTCTTCAACGCGCTTACCGGCGCTCACCAGCGGGTGGGTAACTTCCCCGGCGTAACCATCGAAAAGCACGAAGGTTATCTCGATTACAAGAATTACCGGATCACCGTCGTCGATCTGCCAGGCACCTACTCGCTCACGCCCTACTCGCCGGAGGAGATCGTCACGCGGCGCTTCATCATCGACGAAAAGCCCGATGTGGTGGTGAACGTGGTCGAGGGCACCAACCTCGAACGCAACCTGATGCTCACCGTGCAGCTCATGGAGATGGAGGTCGATCTGCTCGTGGCGCTCAACATGATGGACGAGGTCGAGGAGAAAGGGATTTCCATCGATCTCGATCAGCTCGAACAGCTTTTCGGCAGCCACATCGTGCCGATCTCCGCGCGAAACCGCAAGGGACTCGACGACCTGCTCGACCACGTCATCAGCGTCAGCGAAGGGCGTATCGAAATACGCAAAAACAAGATAACCTTCAGCCCCGAGGTCGAGAAGGCTATCGACAAAATAGCCGCGCTGCTCTCGCACGAGCGTGAACTCGGCGCTGGCGCGAACTATCGCTGGCTCGCCATCAAGCTGCTCGAAAACGACCGCGAGGCATACACCGAAGTGCAGAAGTATCCGGTTTGGGTCAAGATCGAGCTGGCGTTGCAGGAGGCGATCAAAGAGTGCGAGCGGCTGCACAGCACCGATCCCGAAGCGCTTATCACCGAGGATCGCCACGCCTTCGTACACGGCGCGATGCAGGAGTGCGTGCGCAAGCCGAAGGCGACTCGCGCCTCCGTGAGCGACTACATCGACGCGGTGGTGCTGAACCGCGTGCTCGGACTGCCGGTCTTTTTCCTCGTCGTCTGGGCGATCTTCCAACTCACCTTCACCCTCGGCAAGCCGCTCATGCTGGCGCTGGAGTTCGTATTCGACCTGCTCTCCAAGTCGGTCGCGCCGCTTCTGCCCGAAGGAATGGTGCGCTCGATTTTCGTCGATGGCGTAATATCAGGTGTCGGCAGTGTAGTTGTGTTTCTGCCGAACATCGTGCTGCTTTTCATGGGCCTCTCGTTCCTCGAAGCGTCCGGCTACATGGCTCGCGCGGCCTTCGTGATCGACAAGGTGATGCACCGCTTTGGCCTGCACGGCAAGTCGTTCATCCCGATGATCACCGGCTTCGGCTGCTCGATTCCAGCCATTATGGCGACGCGCACGATGAAGAGCCGCTCCGACCGCCTCGCCACGATCATGACGATTCCCTTCATGAGCTGCGGCGCGAAGTTGCCGGTCTACGTGCTGCTCGCCGGGGCCTTTTTTCCGCCCGCAATGGCGGCCAACGTGATGTTCGGCATCTACCTGCTCGGCATCGTCGTGGGCCTCTGGACGGCGCGGCTGCTCAAGTCCACCGTGCTGAAGAGCGACTCGGAGCCGTTCGTCATGGAGCTGCCGCCCTACCGCTGGCCGACATTCTCTTCGGTTATTTTCCAGGCGCGGATGAAAGCCGTGATGTACCTGAAGAAGGCCGGAACGCTGATTCTCGGCGCGGTGATCCTGATCTGGGTGGCGAGCAACTTCCCGCGCAGCCAGGCGCTCGACACGGAGCTGGCGAACGGGAAAGCGCGGATCGAGGCGTCGTCGGTTGCGCCAGAGTTGAAGGCGGAGCAGTTGCAAAAGCTCGAAGCACGCATCGAGGCCAGACAGCTCGAATACTCGATTGCCGGACGAAGCGGCAAACTGCTCGAACCGCTCATCCGCCCGCTCGGCTTCGACTGGCGCATCGGCATTTCTCTGGTGACGGGGCTTGCGGCTAAAGAGGTTGTCGTCTCGACTCTTGGCACCATCTTCTCGATTGGCCAGACCACGGACAACACCTCGCTTTCAGCGATTCTCCGAAGCGATCCGGCCTTCAGCAAAGCCACCGCGCTGAGCCTGATGGTCTTCGTGCTGCTCTACATACCCTGCGTGGCGGCGGTTGGCGTGATGAAAAAGGAAGTCGGCGCCTGGAAACCCGTGCTCTTCTACTCGGCCTATGTGCTCGCGGTAGCGTGGGTGGCGTCGTTCATCACCTACCGGCTGGCGCTGTTGTGGATGTGAATTCATCATTCGCGACCCTTTGCGCGAAAGATGTCGATTCTTTACGTTGAAGGGTGACGCCGAGCCAATCATTTCCGTGCGTCATCCCTTAAGCGTTGCCCCTGATGAACCCCTCATCGACGAACATGTCTGGGTGCGCCGCTTGTAACAAAATCATGTGTTGAGAATCCAACCCCTAAATTCTTGAATCATGAAAACCGAACAGATCCATTCGCTGACCGCCTCTTTTGAAGCCCATGCGCGGCAAACCGAAAGCGGCGTCGAATTCTGGCTTGCGCGCGACGTTCAGCAACTGTTGGGCTACGGTGAATGGCGCAACTTCACTGCGGTAATCTCAAAAGCAAGGATCGCTTGCGAAGTATCCGGTTATGCCGTCCATGACCATTTTGTTGACGTCAACAAAATGGTCGATCTCGGTTCTGGCAGTCAGCGGGAGATCGACGACATCATGCTGACCCGGTACGCCTGCTATCTCATCGCGCAGAACGGCGATCCGCGAAAGCCAGAAATCGCTTTCGCGCAAACCTACTTCGCCATTCAGACCCGGCGTGCAGAGGTTATCGAGCGGCGTTTGCTTGAAACCGAGCGGGTGTCTGCACGGAAAAAGCTCAGCGAAACAGAAAAAGAGCTGTCCGGCGTCATTTTCGAGCATACCGGCAACGCCGACAATTTTGCTGTCATTCGGAGCAAAGGGGATCATGCTCTTTTCGGTAAAAGCACGCAGGCGATGAAGGTGCAGTGGAGCGTGCCGGATAAACGGCCTCTGGCGGATTTCGCGCCCACCATCATTCTGAAAGCCAAAGACTTCGCGACCGAGATCACTATTTTCAATGCCCTCGAGCATGGAATGAATACCGAATCGGAGATTTCCAGAGAGCACGTAACCAACAATGCCGCAGTCAGGAACACACTGATCGAAAGGGGAATCCGCCCGGAAAATTTACCTCCTGCAGAAGATGTCAAAAAAGTCGAGCGCCGCTTAGCTTCCGAAGAAAAGCGGTCGTTGAAGAATCCCGATGGGTTGAATAATGCATCCGAGGAGTGAGGAGATGAATTTTAATGAAAGAACCGCACCTTTGTCTGAACGCAAGAAAAAGAAAATAGCTGCCTTTTTGGAAGACTGCCGAAAAAAGGCAAAAACCAGTATAAGGGAATGTAATTATCCCGGCTGCAATGAAAAGGCAATAAATTCACATATTTTTCAAAAAAACGGCATTTTGTCATCTATTGCAAAAGATAGACACCTGATAGCCCATGACATTGATTTTTATAATAATCACGCATATACGTTTAAGCGCGTTGGAATAAATAGAGTTTTTTCCTTCGATTGCTTTTGCGCTAAGCATGATTCTGAATTATTTAAAGCTATTGAGAGTGTAGCGCTTGATGATCTGAATTTTGATTGTTATGAAAATTGCCTGTTATTTGTAATGAGAGGTGTGTATAATGAGTTAAATAGTAAGAGTGAGGTCGTGCGGTTTTTTAAATTTTTGATAAAAGATGAAAGTGGCTTGTTTGATAAAACAAAATTGATGGCGAGCTTGATGGGTAATATGTACGGCAAAAAAGATGTAACTGGCTATTCAAAGGCGTTTTGGGACGATTTGAGTAACGGGACAGAAAAATTTGTCTTTAGAGTTCGGCGAATGAAAAGGCTTGAGCTTTGCTTGTCGTCATCAATCAATTATGAAACAACGGATGAATTGGTGGATTATCGGATGAAGAATAGTAAAGGGATGGAAAGACTTGCTCCTGTTTTTATTAATTATTTCCCATTAAAAGATTGCTCTCTTCTCTTGTTCGGGTATTACAAGTCCGATTATGATAAAATATCTGGTTATATCGATATGTTTTTTAGCTGCGATGAAGGTTTAGCTGAGGTTGGTGTTACAAACTTGATTTTATTTCGATGTGAGGCATGGGTCTGTTCTGAGGACTTTTATTTGAAGAAAATAAAAAGTGTTGAGAATTATTTCGATTTGGCAGCGAATTATGCTTCCAAAAACACAAATGAAAGACATTTATTGCCACTAAATCTTTTTTCCAGTGACTTTGAAAAACAAATAAAAGGGATATTAGGTAAAATATAATGACAGATTGTTTAGAACTATAGTCCAGCTTGTCAGGATAATTGATTTTTAACAGATATCTAAGTCACCTTTTTTGATAGATCTAACAAATCGTTATAACACCGTCCCCAACAATCAATCCTGCTTATCCATCCCTTCTCCCCGGTTTTGCCTGGATTTGCGGAATCTTGCATTCCTGCACCGATGACGCAAGGGGGCCAACACGCAGGTTCGCCCCTACAGGAATTCCAGAATCAAAAAAATCAGCCCACCAGCCACAGCATTACGCCGTGGCTTCGGTCTCCTCCTGTTGTTCGCTTGGGGCGCTGATCAGTCCGGCGTCTTCGGCGCGGGCTATGACGTCCTCAATGGGGAGGTTCATTGGCGCGGGCTTGCCGTCGAGCATCGTGATGGTCACGGCGGGGTGGGCGGCGAGGTAATCGTTCATGATCCTCTCCCAGCGGTCGCGCGTCGCTTCGTCGAGCGTGCTCCATGAGAGGCGTCCGCGGCATTTCGGGAATTTCGAGCAGCCGAGCCAGAGGCCGCGCTTACCGGTTCGCAGGTACATCGGCGCTCCGCAGTTGGCGTAAGCGAGTTCGGTGGTAATCGGCGGGGTCTTGATCGGCTCGATGTGACGTAGTTTGCTGAGGTTGAGTAGCGTGTTGCATTTCGGGTAGTTCGAGCAGGCGAGGAACGGGCTGAGGCGTCCGGTCATCTTGCCGATTATTTTTGACGATACCGCAACAAACCCCACTCACCCTCAAAACCACTCGACGGCCTCGACGAGAATCGTCGCAAGCATAGGCTCCGTCCGCCGCGAGGCAGCATCACAACGCAGGTTTCCGGGATGATGAGCGTCGAACAGCGTGTACATGACTGATAACGACGTTAAACCGCGACAGACGATGAAACCACCATTCAACCGGCGCAAAGCCACCAGCTTCGGATTGCTGCTCTCGTTCACCATCCTGCTCGTTTCGGGCGTGATTCTCTGGGCTTTTCCACACATCGCCAACTACGGCACCGTGCCGCAGTTCGGCGGAGCCACCAAACCGCTCTGGCTCGACCAGCACATCGTGTTCGGCATTCTCTTCACCCTGCTCTCGCTCTACCACCTCTTCGGCGTGAACCGGGAACTGTTTTTCTCGTACCTGAAAAAGAGCGCCAGCGCCGGGAGAGCGCGCCAGCCCGAACTTCTGACGACGCTCCTCGCAACAGTGCTGATCGCCGTAGTCACCGCCCTGCACATTCCTTCCTTTTCAGGCAGCCTGAAAACCGGCAACGGCAGTGCTGTAGCAGTCGAACGCGGCTACGACAACAGGGAAGCAGATTATGGCCAGAGAGAGGAATTTTCGGAACGTTCGCATCACCACCATTTCGATGACGATGAAGAGTGGCGGCACGCCTCGCCGCAGCTCGCCGACCGGGGTGACGCCGGAGCGAGCGACGAGACGCAATTCAACGCGACGTCCCGAAGCAACAGCCGCTCAGGGAACAACGGCGCGCCCGACGACGAACTCCATCGCCGCACGACGGCCAGTTGCGCTTCATGCCACTGAGCGGCGCGGTAGAGTTTGGGCGGACGGGATGAGCTGAAATGCTTTAACCCGGCAGAGTGAAGTCAGTCCTGAACTGTAACCGATGCAGGATGAATCAACTATCGATTCATCCTGCATCATGCGCTCACTTTCCGCAGCACTTCTTGTACTTGATGCCACTGCCGCAGGGGCAGAGGTCGTTTCTGCCGGAGCCTTCAGGTTTGGCAGGAGTGTCGCTCCGGTTCGCTTTCCGGTGCCGAGGCATCCAGAAATCCCTGATTTCAAGCACCGCCTCCGGGATCAGCTTCCAGAGTTCGTACTCTTTCTCTTCGTCCAGCCCGAGCTTGTCGCGCAACGCGCCGGAAGCCGCTGAAATGGCGAAAATCGTCCTCGATCCCTTTGCGTCTTTCAGCAGAGGTTGCCATGCGGCAGACCTCATGTTGATTCCCTCGATAAATCCGAGGCACCACATTCTGGCCGCTTTACGCTGCGCTTCATCGTTGTCGAAGGTCGTCAGGTTCGGCAGCGGCACGTAATCCTCATGATGCTCCTGAAGCTGGAGCACAAGCGCGTTCATCATCCGCATGATCAGCTCCATGATCCGCTTTTCCTGCTTTTCGGACTGAAAAACGGGCGACTCGGAGGAGTCGGCGGAGCCCCAGACATGCGGCAGCCACTCGCCCGGCGTGATTGTTTCCGGCCCGATGATCAGGGCAGTCATGAAGCCGTCGAGTGCGTCGAGGTTCATCGGATACTTCAGCTCCGACTCGTGCAGAAGGAAATCCTCAAGCTCTTCGTACTCTCTCGTGGTCAGTTCTTCCGTGGAGCTGTACTGAAATTCGTCAGCCATAATACGTCTTGTGATGTGTTATTTATTTGAAGTCGCGGAGCCGTCCGCCATGAACGCTTCGTGGAATTTTACCATGCCCTGCGGAACATCGCCGTCAAACGAAAGCGCGAAAAAGACCTCCGGTGGCACGCCCTCATGCCCCAGACCTTGGGGATTCACGAATCCGAACTGCCGGTAGTACTCCGGATGGCCAACCAGACAGCACCCTTTCGCGCCAAGCGATTGAAGTCTGGCGAGACCTTCGCGGATCAACGCGCCGCCGATGCCTTGCCGCTGATACTCCGGCAGCACCGATACCGGCCCGAGGCCAAACCAGCCGCCCGCGCCGTCCGGCATGTTGAGCGGCGAAAAAGCGATATGGCCAACCACGCGCCCCTCAAGCTCCGCCACGAGCGAGATCGTCAATGCGCCAGCCGCGCGCAACGCCTCGATAATGAACTGTTCGGTATGCTGGCTGATTTCAAGCGTCGCGAAAGCCGCGACGGTCACTCCGGTGATCGCCCGAACATCCTCCGGCGTCTCATCCCTGATGACTATGTGCTGATTCATGGTTTTGAGGAAGGCACTGCGTTTCATGAAACGGCATATCGGTAAGGAATGCCGAAAATTTGTCAGCCAATATACCAATATCCGCCACTTGTCTCGCAAGTCCGCGGGATGGAACATCGCTTGTTTGACTCTGGCGAGATCAGCCATCCACGGATTCAGCTCACAAGCGGCTGTCATGAAAAACGTTACGATAGTGTGAAAAGAGTTTCGATCCGGCTGAGGCTGAATCGGAAAGAGTGACCTGATTTCGTTATTTTTGTATCGTGATGGAAAACCTGGCCCATTGCCGGTTGACCGGCGGATGGCACGTAAAATCGGATGAAGTTATGGTTCCTTTTTTCAGGCGCTTTGTCGCCCTGTACGATTCGCTGGAGAAGCTCTGGGAGGAGCGGCGCACGGAGCGCATCGCGGCTAATCTGCTGATTCTGGCGTTTCTTTCATCGATCGTTCTGATCGAGCTTGCCCGGCAGGGATGGCTTCCGCCGGAAGTCGCTGCGCTTCTGCCGCGAAATCACTACTACGCGATCAACACAGCGCTCTCGATGCTGCTTGGCCTCGAAGTGTTCGGGCTGGTGTTCAGTCTCGCCAAATCGGTGTCGGTGTCGGTCGGAAAGCAGTTTGAAATCTTGTCGCTCATTCTCTTGCGCCACTCCTTCAGCGAACTTGTCTACTTCAGCGAGCCGCTGGTCTGGGCGGAGGCGTTGAAGCCCGTGCTGCTCATGCTGGCCTAAGCGGGCGGCGGTCTCTTGATTTTCCTCCTGCTCGGCGTCTACTACAGGCTCCAGCACCATCGCGCCATCACCCGCGACAAGGAGGCCGCGGCGGACTTCATCGCCGTCAAGAAAATCATCTCGCTCCTGCTGCTGTTGATCTTTTTCGTCACCGGCGCTATCGAC
>CAIUQW010000015.1 GCA_903901395.1 uncultured Chlorobiales bacterium
ATGGGCAGGAAAATTCGAGACGAAATATAGCTTATTTGTTCTCAAAACACAAAGAATTATCAGAGCCAGAAAATGGGTGAAAAAATCGGAGAATGCGGTATTATTGGGGATTCTGGTATTATTATTCAACTGAAAAGCCATTCCTGATTACTACATTTGAAACAGATCAACGTCATCAAACGCACCGCTATGAAAAGAATCACCGCACCCTTTGCCGCCCTCATGGCTGCCCTCATGTTTTTGACCTTATCGCTCACCTTTTCCGCTCAAGCAAGTGCCGCTTCCGCTCCTGCGCCCGCTTTTTCCGGAGTGACCGTCGATGGCAGGCCCTTCTCCTCCGCCTCGCTCAAGGGCAAGGCGTACATCGTCAACTTTTTCGCCACCTGGTGCCCGCCCTGCCGGTCGGAGATTCCCGATATGGTCAAGGTTCAGAGAGCTTGGGAGTCGAGAGGCTTCACTTTTGTCGGTATCGCCGTCAACGAGAAGGTGCCGAACGTGAAGAATTTCATGCGGCAGAACGGCATAACCTACCCTGTGATGATGGCCACTCCCGAGCTGGTCAGAGCTTTCAACGGCTACATCGATGGCGGGATCAGCGGCATTCCGACCACCTTCGTCATCGATACCTCCGGCAGGCTGACCGGCGTGATTGTCGGACCGAGAAGCAAGGCGGAGTTCGATCAGCTCGTCAAAACGGCGCTCAGCGCAAAACCGGCCAGATAATGACCCAGCGCGTTTTCCGCACCAGACTTTTGGCACGGACAGACAGTCACCATACCCCTGATTTCAGATGCCCCGGAGGAGTACCCTGCCGGGGCGTGCTGTTTCAGGCGTTTCAATCGTCGAATTTCTCTCATAATCGATTTTCAGTAAATAAACTATGGAATCCATGGAAATCAATGCTCCTTCCTGGGTCAGGAACCTGAAACTGCTTCAATGGGTCGAGGAGACCGCCGCCTTGTGCCAGCCTGATTCGGTTTACTGGTGTGATGGTTCCGTCGAAGAGTATGACCGCCTGTGCGCGGAAATGGTCGAGAGCGGCACATTCATCAAGCTATCGGAAGAAAAACGCCCGAACAGCTATCTCTGCCGTTCCGATCCGAGCGACGTAGCGCGAGTCGAGGATCGCACCTTCATTTGCAGCATCCGCCGCCAGGACGCGGGTCCGACCAACAACTGGGTCGCGCCGCGAGAGATGAAGGCGACGCTGAAAAAGCTTTTCACCGGCTGCATGAAGGGGCGCACCATGTACGTGATTCCTTTCAGCATGGGGCCGCTCGGTTCGCATATTTCGCACATCGGCGTCGAGATCAGCGACTCCCCCTACGTGGTCACCAACATGCGCATCATGACCCGCATGGGCAGTCAGGTATTGGAGTTGCTTGATGAGGAGGCGGAGTTCGTGCCCTGCCTGCACTCGGTCGGCGCGCCGCTCGAACCCGGCCAGAAGGATGTTCCGTGGCCCTGCAACGACACCAAGTACATCGTCCATTATCCCGAGGAGCGCTCCATTGTCTCCTTCGGCAGCGGCTACGGCGGCAACGCATTGCTTGGCAAGAAGTGCTTCGCCCTGCGCATCGCCTCATCGATGGCCCGCGACGAGGGGTGGCTGGCCGAGCACATGCTTATTCTCGGCGTCGAGTCGCCAGAGGGCGAAAAGGATTACGTGGCGGCGGCATTCCCGAGCGCCTGCGGCAAGACCAATTTCGCCATGATGATTCCTCCGGGAGAGATGGAGGGGTGGAAAATCACCACGATAGGCGACGATATCGCCTGGATCAAGAAGGGCAAGGACGGACGTCTGCACGCCATCAATCCCGAGTACGGCTTTTTCGGCGTCGCGCCCGGCACCTCTGAAAAGAGCAATCCGAACGCCATGGCCACGCTCGACGCCAATTGCATCTTCACCAATGTGGCGCTGACGCCCGACGGCGATGTCTGGTGGGAAGGCATGACCGATAAGGCACCCGACTACCTCATCGACTGGCAAGGTAAACCCTGGATTCCCGACTGCGGAAGGCCGTCGGCGCATCCGAATGCCCGCTTCACCGCTCCGGCCAGCCAGTGCCCGGCAATCGATCCCGGCTGGGAAAATCCGGAAGGCGTGCCGATTTCAGCCTTCATTTTCGGTGGTCGTCGGGGCGACACCATTCCGCTGGTCTACCAGTCGTCGAACTGGTACTACGGCGTCTACATGGCCGCCACGATGGGTTCGGAGAAGACTGCCGCCGCTGCGGGCAAGGTCGGCGATGTGCGCCGCGATCCCTTCGCCATGCTCCCCTTCTGCGGCTATCACATGGGCGACTACTTCAACCACTGGCTGCACGTCGGGCGCACGCTCTCCGATCCGCCGAGGATTTTCATCGTCAACTGGTTCCGCAAGGATGAGCACGGCAAGTTCATCTGGCCGGGATTTGGCGACAACATGCGGGTGCTCAAGTGGATGATGGGGCGCGTGCACGGACGTTCCGGCGCGGTGGAAAGCCCGCTTGGCTGGATGCCGAGATATGAGTCGATCGACTGGCGCGGTCTTGAGGATTTTACCCGGGAGCAGTTCACGAAGCTCATGTCGGTGGATCGCGAAGCGTGGAAGCAGGAGCTGTTTTCACACGAGGAGCTGCTTGAAAAGCTGTTCGACCGGCTTCCCAAAGAGTTCACGCACATCCGCGAGCTGTTGCTCTCGACGCTCTGGATGTCGCCCGAGCATTGGGAACTCGCGCCGGAGTTGTACGCCTCCGAGTCGTAAGCTCAGGATTCGCTTCTCCATACACATAAAAAAAGCGGGCAGCGCTGTCCGCTTTTTTTATGGAAATGCGCAATGTATTTCCGGCAGGCGTTTGAGAATCAGCAATATTACCATATATTTCAATGGCTATATAGTTATGCATCATAGTCCCGCCTGATTGATGTTGTTTGTTCATGTTGCCCCATTTGCCTCTTCACTCTGACAGTCAGCGGTTACGGAAATGAAATTTTATGGCAGGCTGCTAAGGCCCGCCTTGCTGATCCGGATTATCAACCCGGCTCATCCTCACCTCCATCGTGATCGACCGGCGGTTGCCCGCCTCCATTGGGCTGCCGGGGTCACGAGGATAGGGATTTGCCGCAAGCATCAAACCTCAATACACTGACATCATGATTCGAAAAACCGCATGTTCGGCTGTGGCTCTTCTCGTGCTCATCGGAGCCACGCCCGCTTTCGCAACCAACGGCATGAATCTCGAAGGGTACGGTTCGAAATCCCTCGCGATGGGCGGCACCGGCTCGGCCTACGACACCGGCAACTCAGCCGTGATGAACAACCCGGCAACCCTCGGCTTCATGAAAGAGGGCGAAGCCGAGATCGGTTTCGGCATCCGCGCCCTGCATCCCGACGTCGATATGACTTACGGCGGCAACAAGGAGGATTCGGTCGCCAATGCATTCTACATGCCCTCGATCTCCTACATGCGCCGCGATGGCCGCATCAGCTGGGGCGCGGCCATGTTCGCTCAGGGCGGCATGGGCACCGATTTCGGAAGCAGCTCGATGCTGTTTAAGTACGGCCAAGCAATGAATCCGCCGTATAATATGATTTCGATGAGCGGAGAGGATATTCGTAGCGAGGTTGGCGTGGCGCGACTCATGTTTCCGGTTGCCTATCACTTGACCAACGACACGACCATCGGCGCTTCGTTTGATGTCGTGATGGCCAGCATGGATTTGCAGATGGATATGGATGGCAAGCATTTGGGCGGCATGATGGCGGGGAACGGCGGTTCTGTCAGCGGCTCACTGCTCGGCGCGCTTGGCGGTTTTACCAATGTTCATTACGCCCGATTCGATTTTTCGAATAACTCCCCCTGGATTGGAGAAGCCAAAGGGTTTGGTACTGGGCTGAAATTCGGTATTACGCAAAAGGTCAGCAAATCGCTGACTATTGGCGCGAGCTATCACAGCCAGACCAAGCTTAATGATCTCGAAACCAGCAATGCGACTATCTCGTTTGCCGGGGATACTCTTGGCGGGCCATATAAGCAAAAACTGACCGGAAAGATCAAGGTTCACGATTTCGAATGGCCGGCAACGGCAGCCCTGGGTTTCGCTTACCAGGCATCGGACAAGCTGATGATTGCCAGTGACGTGAAGTTTATCGATTGGTCGAGCGTTATGGACAAGTTCTCGATGACCTTTATCGCCGATGATTCAAGTGGATTGGCCGGGCAGAATATCGATGTTACGATGACCCAGAACTGGAAGGATCAGACGGTCTTTTCTGTTGGCTTGCAGTACATGGCGACCAAAAAGCTTGCCTTGCGTGCTGGCGCGAGCTTTTCGACCAACCCGATTCCGGATCAGTACCTCAATCCGCTCTTTCCGGCAATCACCAAAGATCATTATACCTGCGGTTTCGGCTACCGCCTGACCGACAAATCATCGGTTGCCGCCGCCTTGAGCCTCGTGCCAAAAGTCACGGCAATCAATGGTGATGGCGTCGAGAACGCGCACAGCCAGGTCAACTGGTCAATGAACTACACGCATAGTCTGTGAAAATTATGAATGATGAATTGAACGCGTTGGGCTGAGTGTACCTGGTATGCCGTCCATCGCGTCCACTTCGTCCACTGAGCCTGCTCGAACCACAAAAGGCTGCCCGGAATCGGTTTCCGTGGCAGCCTCTTCTGTTGGAGATGAAGTTGTCGTTTTCTCCGCAGCCTATTAGAAGCCATTAAAGTAGCATGTTACCAGGCTCATAATGCATAAGCTTTTCGTCGAGGGTGAAGCCGATTTTGCAGGTGACCTGCCAGTAAGCGATTTTCTGCTCTTCGACGTGGCAGCGAGTTTCAACCAACTCGACCCAGCGGATGTTCCGCACAGTTTCAGCGACTTTTGCGACGGCGTTGTTGACGGCATCTTCGATGCTGGTTGGAGAGGAGCCGACGATTTCGAGTTTCTTATAAATGTGAGCGCTCATGGCGGTGTATGATTGGTTAAGTGAAGCAATGGATCGACCTTGACGGAAATTGAAGGTCACCATAGATGAAAATAAGTTTCCCGGTACGAAAAAATTCCCGGCGACAGATTTTTTCATAAGAAACGGCTGCCGCTGGACAATTTCCTGACGATCCGGGCGACGACAGGCGCCTAATGAGAACTGAACTATGAGTTTATCGAGATGTCAATACAAACGATAGCATTATGAAACCAGATGAGGAGTCACCGTTTTTTTATCGCTGCCATCTGAAGGCCGCGCGGAAAGCGTCAATTGAGAAGAGCGACAGCGCGGGACGCGAGCACTCCGGACAGTCGTCATTTTCTGGCGATGGCGAGTCGAGCGGTGCCGGCAGGCATGATGCATCCGGTTATCCAGAACGTGAGCTTGCCGGTAGATTCGATGGCGACTGACGCTTCTTTCGCCGCCGGTTGACAGCGCCGGATTTTCATGATTTCAGCCAAAAACTGAGTTCGCGAAGTCGTTGTCGAAGGATTGTGAGGGAACTGCCCTTCTCTGCTGTTGGGTGGGGTTCCCCGGGCCGCTCCATTCGATGAGCTGAACGACCCGGGCAAACGTAAGCGATCAAAGTCCGAGGGCGTGCATGAGGATCGGCACCGCGCAGACGCCGATGGCGACATTCAGCGCGCCACAGATTTTGGTGATGACCGCATTCGGCTTGTACCAGGTGAACGGCAGAAGAATCG
>CAIUQW010000016.1 GCA_903901395.1 uncultured Chlorobiales bacterium
AGCCTGAACCATTTCATGGCCTCGGCATAATCTTGCCTGACACTTTCACCCTTATAATACAACATCCCGATATTGAATTGAGCGCCATCATATCCCTTATCGGCAGCACGCCTGAACCACCTCATCGCTTCTACATAATTCTGCGCTACGCCAGTTCCCTTCAAATACATCATGCCAATATTGCTTTGCGCTGCAAGATCACCCTTATCAGAGGCAAGCCTGAACCATTTCAATGCTTCCGTATAATTCTGCGCGACCTGATTTCCTCTCAAATACATCATGCCCAGATTACATTGCGCAGGAGCATCTCCCTGTTTGGCAGCCTGTTCCAATGCAGCAAAGTCTGGCATTGCATTCTCGCTGCGACCCGTCGCTGGCATCAGCGATATAACTGCCGTCAGGATTGTTATAAATATTTTTTTCATCTGTGTATGGCGGGGTTAAAGTGTTATAGCTCCTCTGCATTCGGAATGTCGTCTCGGAAGGGATAAGCAATAAGCCCGACGGCGAGGCTTACCATCATATGTACGAAGATTACGCCAGATGTTCAAGGGCGCGGGAGCACGCTCTTGCCGCATCGGGATCACCTCGCAGAACCAAGCCTTCGCCATCGATATGGAGACCTTGCCCGAAGCGCTCGAACTGACGCACAAGAATCTCTACGACCTGACCGTCGAAGGCATCCGCCACCGCGAGCTGCCCTGTTTCTCGGTGCAGTACCACCCCGAAGCCGCCCCCGGCCCGCACGACTCGCACTATCTCTTCAAGGAGTTCACCGAACTGATGGAGGGGTCGAAAAACGGACCGTGCCGACGCAAACGGTCTCGAATTGTCACCATAAAGCCAGAGCTTGCAGCACTCTGGCTTTGTGGTGCTGCCTGCCTCATGTCGTCATCGAAGCACCGTGAGCCGGGACTTGACGCAGATCGAATCCTTCATAATCGTTCTTTAAGACTTCTTCGCCCCATTCCCGACGGAATTGCTATCTTGCCGCTCTGGTAATACCATAAGCAATATCATTGTCAATGCAGCCGCCGAAATCTCATAATCATATCGAGCTATCGTTTGAAATCGACAGCGACCTTTACGAAGTTTATATCGCCGTGCTCTCGCAAGTCGGCATCGAATATTTTCTCGAAGAGGATCGCAAGCTGCTCGCCTATCTTCCCGAAAGTGACTGGAGCGCCGACAAGGAGGCATCCATAAAAATCATGCTTCAGGAGACCTTCGGCTCCGTGCCGCACTTCACCGCGTCGTTCGTGGCGGACCGGAACTGGAACGCCGAGTGGGAGGCGCAGTTGCAGCCGGTTGAAATCTCCGACCGCTTCCTGATTGTCCAGCACCAGAAGGAGTATGACGTCAAGCCGGGGCAGATCGTCATCGCCATCAACCCGAAAATGTCCTTCGGCACGGGCTATCACGCCACCACGCGGCTGATGATGCGCCAGATGGAGGGACTCGATCTCGCCGACAAAAAAATCATGGATATTGGCACCGGCACCGGCGTGCTTGCCATCGCCGCCCGCAAGCTTGGCAACAAGAATCCGATTCTTGCCTTTGACAACAACGCCTGGGCGGCTGAGAACGCCGTCGAGAATGTCGAGGAGAACGACGCGGCGGACATCCGCGTGGAGCTGCTCGATGCCGAGGAGGAGCTGGTGGCCAACCTCGAAGAGGGGTACGACCTGATTCTCGCCAACATCAATAAAAACGTGCTCGACCGCATCCTGCCGGCGATCCGCCGCCACGCGCCGACGGCGCAGGTGCTGCTTTCGGGCGTTCTCGTCTATGACGAGCCGTGGCTGAAGCAGCTGCTCAAGCGGATCGACTACAAGAACGTCAAGACCATTTACGAAGAGGAGTGGCTCTCGGCGCTGATCGAACCCTCGAAGTGACCGACGATGCCCGCCACCACTGAACGCATCGCCTGCATCGATGTGGGCACTAACACGGCGCTGTTGCTTGTCGCCGATCTCGAACCCGCGACGGGCCGGATCGTGACGGTCGATCACCGCCAGACCATTGTGCGCCTCGGCGAGAAGGTCGATGAGCGGCGTATCATCCGTCCCGAAGCGCTCGAACGGCTGACCGCCTGCCTGTCGGAGTATCGCGACCTCTGCGGAGAACTCGGCGTCAAGCGCATCATCGCCGCCGGAACGAGCGCCCTGCGCGACGCGGCCAATCGCGACGAGATCATCGA
>CAIUQW010000017.1 GCA_903901395.1 uncultured Chlorobiales bacterium
CCCTCTTCGGCGAGCGCCACGTGGCAGACGCCGCGATAACGGTCGGTGCCTACGTCATAATAGTTTGGCAGCCCCTGCTCGGCGGCGAACTGGCGCAAGAGGTCGATGTTGCGGTGCGCGTGCTCGTTGGCCGTGAAGATGTAGTGGTCGGGAAGCACCACCACCTTCGACGGATCCCACACTTTGGCTTTCGGGCCGAACTCCTGCTTGAAGATATCGAAGGTCGGCGGTCCGCAGACGTCGTGCGTCAGGAGAACATCGACATTGAGCCACACGCTCTGGCCGGGATCGACGAACTTGCGGTTCGCGGCCCTGGCAAAAATTTTCTGGGTTATCGTTTGTGCCATGATTTGAAAGATTCCGTTATCGGATTGTAAATCTTGTCTGAATTTTTCTGTCGCAGGTCTCGTGACACCGCTAAAAATGGAAAAGCCGGACGCTTGCAGAGCTCCGGCTTTTCTCGTCGCGGCTCACCGCCGCATGTGCTCTGTTGTGTTTTTCGCGCCTCTTGCCGTCAAATTCGGGCAAGGATGGCCGCCGTCATCTCGGTCGTCGACGAGATTGCTTCGCCCGGCGCGGCGATGTCGCCCGTACGGAAGCCAGCCGCCAGCGCGCCTTCGATGGCGGCGTAGATGTCGCCAGCCACTTCGGGCATGTTGAAGCTGTTCTCGAACATCATGGCCAGCGATGCGATGGTTGCAATCGGGTTGGCCTTGTTCTGACCCGCGATGTCGGGCGCGCTGCCGTGGATCGGTTCGTAGAGCGCGTGCTCCGAGCCGATGCTCGCCGACGGTAACATGCCGAGGCTTCCGGTGATCATGCCGGAGATGTCGCTCAGAATGTCGCCGAACAGGTTGCTCGTGACGATAACCTCGAACTGCTTCGGGTTGCGCACCACCTGCATGGCGGCGTTGTCAACGTACATGTCAACCAGCTCGATCTCGGGGAAATCCTGATGCACTTCATGCACGATGTTGCGCCAGAACTGCGAAACTTCAAGCACGTTGGCCTTGTCGATCGAGGTCACTTTGGCGTTGCCGCGCTTTTTGGCGAATTCGAACGCAAGCCTCGCGATACGCTCGACCTCGTAACGCTCGTAGACCATCGTGTTCCAGCCGCGATTCTCGTCGTAACCTCTCGGCTGGCCGAAGTAGATGCCGCCGGTCAGCTCGCGGAAAACCATGAAATCGGTGCCCTTGACCACCTCCGGGCGAAGCGACGACGATGCCACGAGGGCGTCGTACACCTTTGCCGGACGCAGGTTGGCGAAAAGTCCAAGTTCCTTGCGGATCTTCAGCAGCGCCGCTTCGGGCTTTTCGGCGTGCGGCAGGTTCTCCCACTTCGGGCCGCCGACCGCTCCGAGCAGCACGGCGTCGCAATTCTTGCACGCTTCGAGCGTCTCGTCGGTCAGCATGGAGCCATGCACGTCGTACGAAGCGCCGCCGAAAAGGTGCTCTTCGACCGCCACTTCAAAGCCATGCTTCTTCGAGACGGCGTTCAGCACTTCGAGCGCACCGGCGACCACTTCGGGGCCGATGCCGTCGCCGGGGATTGAGACAATTTTATACATCTTCCTCCCGCTCATTTCTTTTTCAGCCAGCTCATCATCTCGCGCAGCTTCGCGCCGACGACTTCGATGGGGTGGTTGCGGTTGCTCTCGCGCAGCTCGTTCAGCTTCTTGTAGCCGGAGTTGC
>CAIUQW010000018.1 GCA_903901395.1 uncultured Chlorobiales bacterium
AGACGGTCACTTTGCCCCATTCGGTCAGGAGCGCCGGATGGTGTCCCTCGGCTTCGGCAAGCTGGCCTACCCTGACGGTGAAGTCGAGCGCATCCTTGAAATCCTTGAAACTGAAAACCCTGACGAGCTTCGGGGTTCCGGCATCATCGACAAGCTTCCACTCAGGAAGGTAGGAGAGTTGCCGCTGAACCTCATCCGGAGCCATTGGAACTGCCGTCCCCTCACAGGGCACGCAATGCTTGTTTTCGAGCTGTGTCATAATGTCTTCTCCTGTCTTGAGTTGCGCGGATCAGGCGCATCGCCTGCCTAACGTGTTGCCGGAATACTGCACTGCCTTTCCGTAATTTTCAACAGAACCATCCGCCCAAGAGTTGCACGCTGTTCACGGACGGCAAGCTGAAAAGCTCATCTCCACGAATAGCTGGGATTCAGTACCGCTTTTCATTTTAAGACCACTCGATTCTGGAGCAACCGGATGATAAACTCAATCAGGGGGTTACTCGCATGAAAACCGAGCGATACTGCACTGGCTCATGAATCCGGTTCACGCCCGAAAGGTTAACGGGCAAAAGCTGAATGATTGCCATTCGATCCGCCCGCACAGTGGATTAGAATATATGACACCGAAAAGATCAATCAGGAAATTCGAACAGGGGAAAAGACAAGCGGCTGTCCCGGTTTGGCTTCCGGGACAGCCATGTTTGCATAAATGCACGGGGGGGCTTTATGTTTATTGCTTGCGCTCTTTGCCTTTACGCCACAGCATCGGCCTCTTTGCGCGTCCGTCGCAGAAACCCGAACATGAGCACTGACCCAACGCCAACGAGTGACAAAGATTGTGGCTCAGGAACGGCTACCACGGGTTCAACAGTGCCGTTAATTTGATAGTTGTTAATACTGTATTGTCCATTTGGCATCAGTGCATTATAACCATACAGACGAAACGTAATATCTGTTACATTCTGAAAATCAGTTCCTGAAAGATCTATGGTATAATTTGTGCCTGACGTGCTTGTAGTTATAACTGAGCCAATGTTATTCGCATAATTGTCAACGCTCGATCTGAGCACGAGCGAAGTCGGGCCAAAACCAACTCGCTGGCCATTGAAAGTAAAATCAGAAAAATCTATCTGGTAGCCAGTGTTTGCAGTGATAGTAAACGTAAAATAATCATTATTTGACGTATTGAGCGTTGCGCCAGTAGCAAACCCATTTGCTCTATACGTATCATTAGCATCCACTCCTGAAATGCCCGTACCTCGACCGATACCAGATATTGTGAGATATGAGAAGTAATCACTGGTAATTCCCGCAGTGTACGGGTTGCTTAAATTAGGTTTTGTGCCGGTTATCGGGTCACTGACGATGACGTCGGCGCGTACATCCGCTCCAGCCAGAGCAGTCAGCAGAGAACCCATGAGTAATATTTTTGCCTTCATGATGAAACCTCCATATATATTAAATTTTTGTATGTATGAACCGGCAGTACAGCACGTCATTGAACATGTTTTTAAATCTTTTTGCTGAACAACCCCAGCACAAGTGGCTGAAGAATTTTACTCTTAGAAATCAAGATAAAGCTTGCCAAATGGATATACAATGCTTACACGAAAATTCCAGAGAATTCCCAAAAAAATATAAATAATCATATAAATCCATAGTCATATATAAGCACAAAGCTCAATGAACAGGATTCGTTGTTTGTCAAGCCATCGGCAGGGCATTCCGCAACCCCCTTTTTCGCGAATAACTCATTTTACAGATTGTCTTTAGAATTTTTTACCTGTTGCTTGTTTTGCAGCTTGTATTCAGTATGGTCACGAAGTTCTATATATTTTGCTATAGCCTGTTCGCCCGCAGATCGATCCCTGAATTCCCATAGATGCTTGATAGCCCCCTCCATTATCAAAGAATAGACGGCGGTTTCAATGGCTTGTCTGACCCCGAACTGAACTGGCTCAGTGATGGCGAATCCTGCTTCTGACTGAAAAAGATTGCCTACCGTTAAATATCTCATGAAGGTGCCGTCAAGAGAAACAGAATAGATTGTTTTTGAACTCTGTACAGAAAGCAGCACTCGTCCAGATTCTATACTCACTGCTCGAAGATAGACGGTGACAAGATCACGGCGATATTGCGTGGCGCCACCGATTCCCAGATAGGTAGCCCCAATGCCTCCAGACATAACATTTGAATCATAAGAAATAATGCCACCTTCGATCATGGTTCCAC
>CAIUQW010000019.1 GCA_903901395.1 uncultured Chlorobiales bacterium
GAGCGATGGGCTTGAGCAGCAGCACTTCTGGGACGCCGTGACGCTCGGCGCTATCGAGAAGTGGCGCTTCATCCACATGCCGCTTGTCACCTTTCTGGTGGTGCTGACTGTGCTGCATGTGGGTTCAATCACCATGTTCATGAACTGGAGGTGAGGCGGTGAAAAAATCTGTTATCGCCGCGGCCTTCGTAACCGTCATCGTCGCGCTGCTCGTCGCCTTTCCTGAAATTCTGCTCAACCCTGGTCCGCTCATGAAGGGGCACGAGGCTCTGGAGAACAGCTGCTTCAGCTGCCATCGTCCCTTCGCCGGAAGCTCGCAACAGTGCGCCGGATGCCACAAGCCAGCGGACATCGGCATCAAAAATTCGGCAGGCCAGGTTCTTGCCGTCAGAAATCGCAAAGCGCTGTTTCACCGAGCGCTTTCGGAAACTTCGTGCGTTCGCTGCCACACCGATCACAAAGGCCGTCAGCCGAAATACACGCTGAAAACCTTCAGGCACGACACGCTTCCTGCCTCGCTGAAGAACGATTGCATCGCCTGCCACAACGACCGGAAACCGGCGGACACCCTGCACCGCATTGTCAGCGATGCCTGCGCGACCTGCCACAGTACCGACAAATGGAAAAGCGCGGTGTTCGACCATACCCGGCTTGGCGCGTCGGGCCGCGACTGCATCGCCTGCCACAAGAAGAATACGCCATCTGACGCATTGCATCGCCAGATCGCGGGCGCATGTTCGAGCTGCCACGGCACCACGAGCTGGAAACCGGCGACCTTCGACCATGAACGCTCGTTATCCGCCGCGCTGAAAAACAATTGCATGGCGTGCCACGCCAACAAGAAGCAAAACGACGAGCTGCACCGGACAGCCGGAACCGCCTGCGCCACTTGCCACCGGACGGATAACTGGAAAAATGCGTCATTCGACCATTCCGTGCTTGCCGTAAAAGGGCGCGACTGCATCTCCTGCCACAAAAAGGATACGCCGACAGACGGCCTGCATCGCCAGATCACAGGCGCATGTTCGAGCTGCCACGGCACTGCGCGCTGGAAACCGGCCACCTTCGACCACAGCCGCTACTTCAGGCTTGACGAGGATCACCGCGCATCCTGTTCGACCTGCCACACCGTGCCGGGAAATTACAAGTCGTACACCTGCATGAACTGTCACGAGCATTCACCGTCGCGAATCGCCAGCGAGCATCTCGAAGAGGGGATTCGCAACTACAACAACTGCATTAAATGCCACCGAAGCGCCTCCGAACACGGCGAAGGCCGCCGGTATGAAGGCGGCGGCGAGGATGATTGAGAGGTTTGCCGGGGGCGTTGGAGTATTTGTGTTGGAACCGTCCGATCCGGCTGATCTGTCCGATCAGAGCCATTCTTTTCTTCTTGAGGAACGGAACGCAAGCGGTTCCGGTTTATGGTCTAAGTGCTTTTGATAGCTTCATCTAACTACTCAATTAGTATCAGTCATGGCAACCATCACGCTCAAGGGAAATTCAATTCACACTGCCGGTGAGCTTCCGGCGGTTGGCAGCCAGCTTCCAGGGTTCTGCCTCGTCAAAAGCGATCTTTCGGAGGTTTCGCCTGCCGATTTCGCTGGCAAGAAGCTGGTGCTGAACGTCTTCCCGAGCCTCGATACCGGCGTTTGCGCGGCGTCGGTACGGCGCTTCAACAAGGAGGCTGGCGAGCGGGGCGATACCGTCGTGCTGTGCATCTCCGCCGATCTGCCGTTCGCGCACTCGCGCTTCTGCACCGCTGAAGGTCTCGAAAACGTGGTCTCGCTCTCGGTCTTCCGCTCGCCCGAGTTCGGCGCGGCGTACGGCCTCCCCATCACCGACGGCCCGCTAAAAGGGTTGCTCTCCCGCGCGGTGATTGTCGCCGACGCATCCGGCAAGGTGCTCTACACCGAGCAGGTGCCGGAGATCGTTCAGGAGCCGGATTACGATAAGGCACTCGCTGCGCTCGCCTGATCGTCCCGCTTTTATCCTCTCAAAGCCATGCCGTCGGATGATTGCATGGCTTTCGTTTTTCCGCTGATTTTTCATCTCTGCAATAATTTCCCTCACCTTTTCCGTCATTCAATACGTTTGTATTTCGTATCTTTCTTCAGATTTTTTCCTTTCTTCATTCAAACCTGAACGCCATGAAGTCACAGACTCCTCCCGCCGCTTCGACGGTCGAGCGCAGTCTCGAAGAGATCGATCTCGGACTATTGACCGCAAATAAAAGTTATCATCCTTCACCAGCTGCTTGGGATGATGAAGTACTCTATTTCCTTATGCTCGACCGTTTTTCAGACGGCAAGGAGTACGGCGGCTTCGGTGACGTTCATGGCTCGCCGGTCGAGGCGGACAAGGACCGCACGACGCCGCTGTTTCGGCTTGAGACCGACGCAAACAATGCCGAATGGCAGCAGTGGTTCGACGCCGGGAAAAAGTGGTGCGGCGGCACCATCGCGGGGTTGCGCGACAAGCTCGGCTATCTGAAACGGCTTGGCGTGACGGCGATCTGGGTCAGCCCCGTTTTCAGGCAGGTGACCGGCAGCGACTCCGACCACGGCTACGGCATCCAGAACTTTCTCGATGTCGATCCGCACTTCGGCACGCGCGAGGAGCTGCGCGATTTCGTCGCCGAAGCGCACAAGTGCGGCATTCGCGTGATCCTCGACATCATCCTCAATCACGCCGGTGACGTATTCTCCTATCACGACAACAAGCAGTATTTCTATTATCAGGGATCGACGTGGCCGGTCAAGGGGTATCGTTTGAATCAGAGCGACTCCGGCTCCATTCCGTTCAGCGTTGCCAGTGGAGACGGCCATTCCGAAATATGGCCGGACGGCGCGATCTGGCCGGTGGAGTTCCAAAGCGAAACGACCTGGACGATGAAGGGCGAAATCCGCAACTGGGACGGCTATCCCGAATATCTCGAAGGCGATTTCTGCTCGCTCAAGGA
>CAIUQW010000020.1 GCA_903901395.1 uncultured Chlorobiales bacterium
GATCATATCGTTGCCGACATTGGATAACCGGGCGAGATCGGTACGGGGCAGGGATTTCTGATCGGCAAAGACCAGAATGCTGTCGAACTTAGCCTGTGCTCTCAACAGGTGTTCGAGAATAATCGTGACCGTTTTGGCCTTGTCGGGATTGGGAATGCCAAACAGAAAAATCTGCTCATCTTTGCCGTCGATCTTGTAATCGATAGGATAATCCGACGCATTTTCAATCTCTTCATACAGGTAATCCCGAGTCACTTTTTCAGCTGGAACGATCCTGTAAATCGACTCCCGAAGGTCTTCGTAAAACGTGGATTCTGCTCGTGACCTTTTCAAAAAAGAGAGATCGAAAATTTCGGTAATGGCCTGGCCGATATGAAAAATATCAGTAGCAATCTGTTCGGGAGTGGTATCGATAAACATCATTCCGTCCTGCTCATTCACTGAAGTGTGCGCCTTGATCTTTTCAAACAGCGCCCCTCTGGTACCCTCTTTGAACTTGTCGATATCGTGCTCGTAGCTCAGATGCATCAGCGTGTGGCCCATGTCGGTGAGCCTCAGAAGACCGCCGGGAAGAATTTTGATGTATAGTTGATACTGATCCCCATCCGGAAAAAGAAACGGAGTATGAACGGCAAGCAGCTCCGGCGATTTTTCCCATATCCGCACCGCGCCGCACATGGCCCGGCATAACGTCTCCTGCAATATTTCGATATCTATCGTCATCACTTGAAAAGATCGAGCTGGTTATCCTCTTTCGGGCTTACCCCAAAACCCTCGATATTACAATCACTTATCAGACAAACCAGCGCTTCGTCGAGAGTCTGGTATCTGTCGGTTTCGTAAGCAAAGCCATCCGGGTTCTGGTTTGCGGTTATGTATTTTTTCGTGGTTCTGTGGATGTGGAAAGACAGTTCAAGGGTTTTGTTTTCGATTTTGTTCCTGTGAATGTGCGAAGAGCCATTGTACCGGCAAAGCATCAGCGTTTCGCCATTCGGAGCATTCCAAAGAAGTCCGCAACTGAAATCGTCCTCCATTCCGGCGGCCAGATTGTGCCGGATGAATAGCTGAAATTCATGGCCGGATTCATCGAGCGCATGAACGATGTAGTTGACCTGTTTATGCCCAGGCTTGAAAACGTCTCTCGCTTTGGGATTGATAACCTTTTTCGGGCAACTGATCAACGCTTCGATGAACTCATCGGTGAGACTTTCAAATGCCATAATCGCAAGGGGTTGGAGGCTTTGAATCTATCGTCAGGCCTACAGCGTAAGGCTTTCTCAGATCAGCATAATACGTCAAATCATTGCGTATTACTCAAATGTACAAAAAGCTTTCATGCCGTCAAGGCTCCAATGATTAGGGATAGGATGATTCCTCATTCCCCAAACCGCTCCCTGTACAGCCTCCTTACCTCTTCCAGCTCCTCTTCGGTGTTCACGCCTGGCGTGTCGGTCGTGGTTTCGATGCAGCGGATGCGGTAGCCGTTTTCGAGTAGGCGGAGTTGTTCGAGGGATTCGGCGCGTTCGAGCATCGAGGGGGGCAGCGCGACGAAGGCTTTGAGGACGTCGGCGCGGAAGGCGTAGAGGCCGATGTGGCGGTAGTATTTCGTGCCGGGCAGGGTTTCGCGGCGGTAGGGAATCGGGCAGCGCGAGAAGTAGAGGGCGTGGCCGCGAGTGTCGAGCACCGCTTTGACCACGTGCGGGTCGTCGATGATCTGCCGTTCGTCCGGCCCAAGCGGAAAGACGAGCGTGGTGCAGTCAGGCGGCGGGCCATCCTCGAAGAATGGCGCGATGGCGAGGTCAATCGTCTCGGGGTCGATCAGCGGCTCATCGCCCTGGAGGTTGACGAACACGTCGCCGCCCACCTGCCCGGCGGCCTCGGCGATGCGATCAGTGCCACAGGTGAGGTCGGACGAGGTCATCACCACCTCGGCTCCGGCCTCGCGCAGCACCGCGAAGATGCGCTCGCTGTCGGTCGCCACCACCACGCGGCTGGCGAGGCGCGACTTCATCGCCTGCTGCCAGGTGCGCACGATCAGCGGCTCGCCTTCCAGATCGGCCAGCATTTTCTCTTTCAGACGGCTGGAACTGAGACGTGCAGGGATAACAATGACGGCGTTCATGGGTGGATAATGTGTCAGGATTTGATTTTGTTGATGCAGAGGCAATCCCCCAGTGGTTGCCCTTGTCGAAACAGGTCGGCAAACGCGGGCGCACGCCATGCGCCCCTACAGTTGTAAATGTTTGTCAAATCTCTTGTACGGAAAATTCACAAAGGTTGACGCGCAGGTCGATTTCGATGCGACACCCATTGGCGATTGCCCCTACTTTTTCGGTGATTCGAGAATGATGGTGACCGGGCCGTCGTTAATGAGCGCGACCTGCATGTCCGCGCCGAAAACGCCGGTCTTTACCGGGCACCCGGCCTCGCGGCGGATCGATTCGACGAAGCGGTCGAACAGCTCCCGGGCGACCTCCGGTGGCGCGGATTCGGAGAAGCCGGGGCGGTTGCCGCGGTTGGCATCGGCGTAAAGCGTGAATTGCGAGACGACGAGCAGCTCGCCGCCAATGTCGCAGAGCGAGCGGTTCATCTTTCCCTCGTCGTCCTCGAAGATGCGCAGGTTCGGAATCTTGCGGCTCATCCAGGCGAGGTCGTCCGCCGTGTCGGTTCGGGAGATTCCGGCGAGGACGAGCAGCCCCGCGCCGATGGAGCTGTGCACCGCGCCGCTGATGGAGACGCTCGCTTCGCGCACCCGCTGGACGACCGTTCTCACGCGCCGCCCTCCGCTTCGCCGAGCGACTCCGCGAGCGCCTCGCGCACGGCGGCGGGCGTGACGCCTTCCACCTTCAGCACCTTGCTCCGGGAACTTGCGCCGTTCATGACCGACACGCTGGAGCGCGGCACGCCGAGCGCTTTTGCCATCAACTCGCAGCACTCCTTGTTGGCCGCGTTATCGACCGGCGCGGATTTGAGGCAAATCTTGATCTGCTCGCCGTACATGCCCGCAACCCCGCTTTTCGACGAGCGGGGCTGCACGCGCACGGAGAGGCAGACGGCGTCTCCCTTCTGGCTGATCGGAGACATGGCGTAAACTCAGCCGATAACTTTCGGCACCTTGAAGAAACGATCCTGCTTGTCGGGCGCGTTTCTCAGCGCCTCCTCGTTCGTGAGCGGCGTATGCTCGACGTCGTCGCGCAGCACGTTGATCTGATCGTGAATGCTGCTGAGCGGCGCGACCCCCTCGGTATCGACTTCGTTGAGTTTCTCGATGTAGTGCCGAATCATGTTCATCTCGCTGGTCATCTTCTCCTGCTCGGCGTCGGTGAACTTCAGCCGTGCGAGTTCGGCGATGTAGGCGACATTTTCTTTCGTGACTGACATATCGTAAATCCAATAAATTAAACTGAATACTGTTTTCTGTAACCGGCCCGGCTCAGAGACGGCAGATGCCGAATTTCTCCTCGTCATCGCCTTTTCTGGGACGCTTGTCGAGCGGCACGTAATCACGGCAC
>CAIUQW010000021.1 GCA_903901395.1 uncultured Chlorobiales bacterium
GGTGTTTATTTTGATAAACTCAATGAATTGAATTTTTATGCAGAAGAAAAAGAAGAGCTAACAGAAAATATACTTAAGCAAATTCATGAATATTTCAAAAGACTGAATAAGAAGTTTCAAGAAGAAGCAAATGAGTTAACTAAAAGACCTGCTCTTTATGGGCAACTTTATACCGTAAAACAACTTGTTGATACTACGGATTATATGGGATTTCTAAATAATCATGTAAATAAATTTGAAGAGGGTATCAATTTAGCTGCAAAAACATATGATCTGACAAAACTCAAAGAAGATGTTGCTCAAAAAATATTTTCTCTCCATGAGTTATTGTTCCAAAATATCAAAAATACTCCTCAGATGATGGGTAAAACATTGCTTGAAGCAAAAGGTCTTTCCAGCCTTAAAGAGTCTCAAAAAAAATGGTTAGATCTTAGTGGGGCTAATAACTCAAAAGTTATTTCAGATACTCCTAAATCAAGTGGCTGTTTAGTATTGATTTTTGCTCTCTCTGGTTTAGCAGGAAGTGTGTTTTTAGCCCTTTTTGTACTGATATAATTTTAATTGCCATCGGAAGCTGATCAGCTAACAGCCAGACATCTAACATTCACCTGTATGAGGTCATCCTCAATCAACTTTCCTGCTCCACTTCCTCAGAAACAGCGCGACATCGGATTTGTCGAGTTCGCTTCGGGCGATGCCGTAAACCATTTCGACAAGATCGTCTTCCGGCGCTTCGAAATCGTAGCCGTTCAATGCGAGAAAAACGATGGCTGACACTGCGCCTTGGAAGCGCCAAAAGAGAACCTCATCGGATTGCCCGCGCTTCATGCAACTGATATGCACACGCAAGCGTTGATAACAGCTGGCTATAACACCAGAAAGCGCAGGATTGAATCAGCGTTAAATTCGGAGTGAAAAATGAGTCTTAAGCAGATTACTATTGAAGTTCCAGACAAGGTGCTTCTTGCCGAAAAGACTGACGCGGAATCTTTCGGGCGTGAGCTTCGCATGTTGGCGGCGGTCAAGTTATTTGAAATGGGCAGGTTATCTTCCGGATGCGCCTCCGAACTCGCGGGCATGTCACGGGTTGAATTTTTGCTCAGCTTGAATCGCTACAAGGTTTTCCCATTAGCGGCGGAACTCGATGACCTTGACAAAGCCCATGCCTGAAGCCATCAGCGACACAGCCTTCTGCAATTCCCTCTTGTAGGGGCAAACCTGTGTGTTTGCCCTTCACCTCAAAATCAGGCCATGCGAGGGCGGACACGCAGGTCAGCCCCTACAATATCACCCCGATTCCACCGCTTACATTCGTCCACCTCGTCCATCCCGGTCCATCTCCTCTTCAACTCCCCCCCCGCTATTGATTTTACTGTATGTATTCTTTTGTTTTGCCTATCTTCCCAACTCACCGGGAGTTTTCCCCAAGCATGAACATCGTTTAAGAGACTACGACCATGAGACTTGCCGTCAATATTGACCATATCGCCACGCTGCGGAACGCACGAAATGAAGGACATCCCGATCCCGTCGAAGCCGCCTTGCTCGCCGAAAAGCACGGCGCGGCGGGCATCGTTTGCCATCTGCGCGAAGATCGCCGCCACATCAAGGACGACGACCTCACCCGGCTGCGGGAGGAGATCACCACCAAGCTCGATCTCGAAATGGCCATGACCGACGAGATGCAACGTATCGCGCTTGCGGTCAAACCCGACCTCGTCACGCTCGTGCCCGAGAAGCGCGAGGAGTTGACCACCGAGGGCGGATTCGCCATCCAGAAGCACTTCACCCGACTCGCGGAGTTCGTCAAACCGTTGCGCGACAAGGAGATCGGCGTCAGCGTCTTCATCGAGCCGGAAGAGGAGTCTATCTCGCTTGCCGCCGAGGCGGGGGCGAATATCGTCGAGTTCCACACCGGCACCTACTCGCTTCGCACTGGCGACGAGGAGAAAGCGTTCGAGCTGGA
>CAIUQW010000022.1 GCA_903901395.1 uncultured Chlorobiales bacterium
CGAGCATTCGTGAAGCCTCGACATCGCCTCCTTCCTGTAGGATGAACCCGGTGTGTGGCCGGTGATCGGCATGTTCCGTTACGACTACGACCGCACCTTCAAAAAGTGGGACAAGATCGACTTCATGACCTATTGTCGGCGCGGAGAGGTGCTTCCGGCCTTCATCGACACGGTGCTGCATCCATTCTCCGACGCCACGATGAACCGCATGGAGGTGCTCTCCGCCGCCGAGGCGATGCGCTATTTTCACTTTTATTTCATGGGAAGTCCGGAGGGACTTTCGTTCCGCATCACCACGCGCGACTGCATGACCGCGCTGATCGATCCGCTGGAGCGCAAGCTGAAGGCGATGGGCGTGCGAGTGCTCAAGGGGCAGAAAGCGCGGAGCCTCGCGATGCAGGGCGAGCGGGTAACGGCGGTGCGCCTCGCGGGCGCTGGAGCCGCGAGCGGCGCGGCGGTGGCGACGATTGCGAAGAGCGACGTACCCGAGTCGGGCTGGATGCAGCGCACGGCGGAGGGCGGGATTCCCGTCGTGGTGGCGCGGCGCGAGTCGGGTTGGGCCGCCTTCGACGCCCGCTGCACCCACATGGGCTGCCCGGTCGGCCCCGATGCGGGCGCGGACGGCCTCTTCTGCCCCTGCCACGCCGGGCGTTTCGACGCCGACGGAGTGCCGGTCAGCGGCCCGCCGAAAGCGCCGCTGGCGAGGCTCGCAGTGCGGGAAGAGGGCGAGATGCTCGTCGTCGAGCAGGCGGCGACGGACGCAACGCCGGTGGCCGTCGCCGCCGAAGAGCTGCCGTGCGACTACTGCGTGGTGGCCTCGGACGTGCGCGGCGCGCGCGAGCTGATCGCGGGCAGCCAGCCCGGCAACCGCGACTTCACGAGCCGCGTCGCCGCGCTCGGCGAGGCCGATCCCTACGTCGTGTGGCGCGTCTGGCTCGACCGTCCGGTTTCGACGGCGAAGTTCCCGTTCTACACCGTTTCAGGCTACACCTACACCGACTCGATCACCTTCTATTCGAGCTTCCAGCAGCCCTTCATCAGCTGGGCGAAGCGCACTGGTGGCTGCGTCGCGGAGCTGCACGCCTACGCCGTCGCGCCGCAGGACATCCGCCCCGAGCCGCAGATCCGCGAAACGATGCTGCGCGAGCTGCACGCCATGTTCCCGGAAACCCGCCAGGCGACGATTCTGCACGAAATCTTCATGATGCAATCCAACTTCACCCGCTGGGCACCCGGCGACCACGCCACCCGCCCCGGCGTCGAAACGCCTTACAAAAACCTCTTCCTCGCCGGAGACTGGGTAAGCACCAAAGCCCCGGTCTTTCTGATGGAAGCCGCCGCCTTCACCGGTCGCCAGGCCGCCAACGCCATCGCCGCGAAAGAGTCGCTACGTCAGAGCGCGCTGCCCATCGTGCCGATGGATGGGATATTTGCGTAGAGTTGATAGTGAAATCTGGATTGAAAAAAATGAAGTGTACCGCACCTGTCAGACAGAATCAGGCCTGGTTTAAGCTGGTAACCCGCTTTTTATACATTTCGTCCGGGGTTGTATACCCCGGCGATTGATGCGGTCGCTCCTTGTTGTACAGACGGAAATACTCCGCCAATCCCTGCTTTAATGCAACCGCTCACCCATAGCCTTTCAGGTAGAGGTTTTGATGCTTGACGCGCTGCCAGAGCCGTTCGACGAAAATGTTGTCCAGCGCCATGCCACGACCGTCCATGCTGAAGCGAAGCGTCTGGTATCGCTTGAATGCATAAATACGTCAGTGGTGAATTATGAAAACTGATTGCTGTTGAATATTTACGGCACGTGCAATATTTCCATCAACAACGGGTACTTATATTTTTTCTGGGACATTTGGTCAAGCTAATGGCTCTTTTCGTATGCCGCATGTTTAAAAAAACATTCAGTTGCTGAAAACGCATGATGCTGAATAAACAAAACGCTTCGTGGAGTTGTAAATCCAGGAGGTGTTTTGCGTTTATAGCAAATCACGCTGTTCTCATCGTGAAAAAACCATTTGTATTGTGATAGGGCACACACGCTGCTCCGCCCTATCACAATACAAATGATACTTTGCGTATCCTCCCGATACGTCATTTCGCTAAGTACTCTTTCATCTCTTCGTCGGCTGGCTTTATGTTTTCGCGCCATTGCTTCACATGGCCGGGCAGACCTCGCCAAACTCCTCGCTGTACTGAAGCACATCAATCAGACGACGCTCCGGCGAAAGCGCAAGCCGCCCGGCATCCGCTGAACCATCTCATTGCACTTTGCAAGGCCGACATGATTCGACCGTTGTGTAATGCAATGAATCCCGGCACCAGACAAAACAGATCGATCTGTCAAAACCCTCGCCAATCAAGCTTTTCCACACTTCACTGACATCGTGGCCCGATTTTTGACTTGTCAAATGGTGTCAGGAACGACGCCGGAGCGGACATATCGGGCTTCCTGCGGTTTTCTCAATTCATCTGACGGACATGACCATTCAAAGCGGACTCAGAAAAGCCAAAACCTTTTTCATCGGCGGCTCGCGCGACTTCAGGGACAGCCGCATCTTTCACTCCATCTCGCTCACGGCGTTTCTCGCATGGGTCGGCCTCGGCTCCGATGGACTCTCCTCCTCCTGTTACGGCCCCGCTGAAGCCTTCAAGGCGCTGACCGGCCATCCGGCGCTCGGCATTTTTGTCGCGCTGGCTTCAGGATTCACGATCCTCATCATCGCGTCGAGCTACTCAAATATCATCGAGCTGTTCCCCTCCGGCGGCGGCGGCTATCTCGTGGCGAGCAAGTTGCTCTCGCCCGAAGTTGGCGTTGTTTCGGGCAGCGCGCTGCTCATCGACTACGTGCTGACCATCACTATTTCGGTCGCCAGCGGAGCGGACGCGATCTTCAGCTTCCTGCCCGCATGGATGCTGCCGTACAAGCTCTGGTTCGCCATCGCTGGGGTGCTGATGCTGCTCATGCTGAATCTGCGCGGCATCAAGGAGGCGGTGATGCCGCTGGTGCCGGTCTTTCTGCTCTTCGTCGTCACGCACCTTGTCGCCATCGCGGTCGCCATGGCGACGCATGCCGCCAATGCCGGAAACGTCTGGCACGAGACCGGCGCCGAGCTTTCGGGTTCGATTCACTCGCTTGGCGTCTTCGGCACAATTTTCATCATCCTGAAAGCCTACAGCCTCGGCGCTGGAACCTTCACCGGCATCGAGGCGATCAGCAACGGCCTGCCGGTACTGCGCGATCCGAAAATCCAGACGGCGAAAAAAACGATGCGCTACATGGCCTGGTCGCTCTCGATCACCGTCATCGGCCTCATGGCCGCCTACATCTTTCTCAATGTCAAGGACGCGCCCGGCAAGACGCTGAACGCCGTGCTTTTCGAGTCCATCACCGCCTCGTGGGGCGGCTTCAGCGGCTCCGCGTTTGTCTGGATCACGCTGCTCTCCGAAGCGATTCTGCTCCTTATCGCCGCGCAATCCGGCTTTCTCGACGGGCCGAGAGTGCTGGCCAACATGGCGCTCGACAACTGGATGCCGAAAAAATTCTCGATGCTCAGCGACCGCCTCGTCACCGAGCGCGGCATTCTCGTCATGGGTTTCGCCTCGCTCATCATGATGGTCGCGTCGCGCGGATCGGTCGATTTCCTGATCGTGCTGTACAGCATCAACGTATTTATCACTTTTACGCTATCGCAGCTCGGCATGGTGCGCCACTGGTGGCTGGAGCGCAACACGGAAAAGCGGTGGTGGCGTAAAATGGCAATCAACGGCATCGGACTGGTGCTGACCACCTTCATTCTCGTCTCGGTGCTGATCCTCAAATTCGACGAAGGTGGCTGGATTACGCTGCTCATCACCGGAATGCTGGTCGTAGCCGCGCTGTTCATCAAGCGACACTACGATAAAACCTACGAAACGCTCAAGCGGCTTGACGTGATTGTCGAAGCCGCCGTCATGTCGGGCAATGACCTCAGCGCGAGGCAAAGTCCCGAACCGGCGTACGATCCGAAAGGCAAAACCGCCGCAATCCTTGTCAACGGCTTCAACGGACTCGGTCTGCACACGCTTTTCAGCGTTTCGCGCCTCTTCAGCGGCATCTATAAAAACTTCGTGTTTGTGGAAATCGGCCCGATCGACGCCGGTAATTTCAAGGGCGCGGACGAGATCGGCCATCTGAACGAACACATCGCCAGCGAAAGCAACAAGTACGTCAAGTACATGAAGGATCACGGTTATTACGCCGAAGCGTTCACCTCGATAGGCACCGATATTGTGGAGGAGATCACCAAACTGGTACCGGAAATCACGAAAAAATTTCCGGACATCGTATTTTTCGGAGGTCAGCTCGTTTTCACCAACGAATCGCTGATGGATCGCTGGCTGCACAACTTCACGGTTTTCACCGTCCAGAAAAATCTCTACATCCAGGGCGTGCCGTTCGTCATTTTGCCAGTCAGGGTATAAAATCACGTCACTGATGGAAAGCGATCTTACGCAACAACCCGACGGAGAAACGCCGTGGTCAGTCTGAAACACAAGCTCGCACTTGGCTTTGGCGGATTGCTGGCCATCATCGCGGTTATCGGAATGCTGACCATCACGCAGGTCGATCAGCTTGGCAGCGCCATCGACGTCATCCTGAAGCAGAACTACCGGAGCGTCGCCGCCGCCCAGGAGATGAAGGAGGCGCTCGAAAAGATGAACATCGACCTGCTGCAATCGTTCTCCGCCGAACATCTTTCAAGCCCCACCACCATCGCTACCGACGAAACGAGGTTCCGGCAGGCGCTGCAAACCGAGCTTGGCAACATCACGCTGCCGGGCGAGAAAGAAAAAGCCGACAGGATCGCGTTGCTCTTCGACAATTACGTCAAGATCATTTACGCCGTCAGCAGTGATTCCATGGCTCTCGAAAAGCGCCGCGACCGCTACTTCATGACGGCGCTGCCTTTGCTTTCGGAGATCAAGACGCTCGCGCAGGAGATTCTCGACATGAATCAGGCCAACATGAACGAAGCGAATCATGCAGCGCGGCGGCTGGCTGAATCGGCGCACAACCGCATCCTGCTTGCCATTGCCTCCAGCGCCGTGCTCGCGCTCATCTTCAGCTACCAGTCGCGGCGCTGGATTCTCAAACCCGTCTCCCGCCTAATTGCATCGGCCAACGAAATCAGGAACGGCAATCTCGATCTGGTGATCGAAACCACGTCGAATGACGAAATCGGCCAGTTGTCGCAGGCGTTCAACCAGATGGCCACGAAACTGCGTCAGGTGCGCCGAAGCGACGACCAGAAGCTCGAACGCACGCGCAAGGCGACGCAGGAGGTGATGAACATCCTGCCCGCGCCGATAGCGATCTTTGATCCCGAAGGGCGGGTGGACTTCGCGACGCAGTCCGCCATCCGCAATTTCGGCATCGAGCCGGGAGCGAGCGCCGCGAAGCTTGGCTATAGCTGGCTGCCAGACCTGCTCCGGCAAGCTGTCGAAACTGGCGGCACAGTGGAGCTTTCGGGCAATGGCTTCATCCAGAAGTTCATCAACAGCCGCGAATATTTTTTCAAACCCGCTGCCACCGCCATACCACACACGCCAGACGGCATCGGCAGCAGCGGCGTCGTGCTGCTGCTGCACGACATGACGCAGGCGCAGGAGCAGAAGGAGCTGAAGCGCGGCGTGGTTTCGACCGTCTCGCACCAGCTCCGCACGCCGTTGACTGCGCTGCGCATGGCGATCCATCTGCTTGTGGAGCAACGGGTTGGCCCGCTGAACGACAAACAGGCGGAGCTACTTCAGAGTGCGTTGGAGGAGAGCGACCGGCTGGCGGAGATTCTCGACGATCTGCTCGACCTGCACAGAATCGAATCGGGAAAATCGCGGCTGAACAAGACGCCGCAGAAGCCCGAAACGCTGGTGAAAGAGAGCATTGAACCCTTCATTTTCGACATCAGGGAAAAAGGGTTGAAGCTGGTTATCGACGTTCCGTCGGAACTGCCGGAAGTTCAGGCAGACCTGTCGCTCATCCGGCACGTTTTCGCCAATCTCCTCACCAACGCCATCCGCTTCACCCCGCCGGGTGGCACGATTACCGTCAACGCGCAGGCGGAACTTGCAGGCATCTGCTTTTCAGTTGAAGATTCCGGCTGCGGCATCGCACCCGAGCATCTGAAGCGCATCTTCGACCAGTTCTACCGCGTTCCGGGACAGGACGAAAAGTCAGGCATCGGCCTGGGCCTCTCGATTGTCCGCGAGATCGTCAACATCCACGGCGGAACCGTTGGCGTCGAAAGCACAATCAGCAAAGGCTCTGTGTTTCATTTCACGCTGCCTGTTTGAATTCGTCAATCATTATCGACAATTCATCACTGATTATTTATCCAACCATTAAACGTATCAATCGCTGGAGAGATAAGAGTTTATTCTGATGTCATTCTGAGCGTAGCGAAGAATCCGGAAGATTCTGGCAAGACATTTTGAATGATTCAGTTTCTATAAACTTTCAAGAAAACTGGATTCTTCAATTCGCTTTGCTCCGTTCAGAATGACAATCAAGTGAATGACATGTTTTATATACCATAAATGACTTTTTGGAAAACCTCATCCTGTCTCTTAAAACCAATTTATCTTAAATGGCAACTTGATGTATTTTAGTAACAAGCGAGGCGGATAAGCAAGTACGAATCTATTCCCTAATATCCCCCTACACCCAATAAACCGGATAATGCCGTTTCGGATTGGTCGATAAATTGTTCACAATCAACGCGACCAGCATCATGATAACCGCTCCCGAAAGCACAGGATACAAAACGTACGCATAGCCGAGGGCGTGAATTTTGTCTCCGCCGATGACGGCGATCAGGGCGGTTGCGCCTCCCGGTGGATGCAGCGTGCGGGTGAAGTGCATCGCGACGATGGCGAGCGATACTGCTGTTGCGCTGGCGAGGATCTGGTCTTTGATGAGCATATAAATCGTGACTCCGACAATCGCGGAGATAAAATGACCACCGACAATGTTGCGCGGTTGCGAGAAATCGGCCATTGGCGCGCCGTAAACCAGAACGGCGGATGCGCCGAACGAGCCGATCAAAAACACATTGTTCACGCCAGCAAGACCGGTATATTTTCCGATCAGAGCTACAAGATAGATGCCGAGAAAAGCGCCAATCCATGACCAGATTATCTTGCTCACCGGCTTTCGCGGCGGACATGCGCCGGTCGGTTTCATTCGGTCAAAATAGTGTTTCATTAGTCGGTGAGAATTGGAATTGTTAAATGAGTAACATATTTGTCGCTGTCATTGCGAGCGTCGCGAAGCAATCCATTCGGACATTTGGTGAGATGGATTTCCACGTCGCTTCGCTCCTTTCCATGAACATGGATGATTTTTCTGACAAATCACTTTGCCTATGGCGGCAAAGTGCAAAAGATTGGACTGAAGTCCAGGTGTTTTTCTGATTGACTCACCCCGGCTTGAACGCCGGGGCAATATGAATGTCAGAGAGATGAATGTCCGTCGGGATAAATCCCTCCTGAATCTGACTGAGTCCATCGCTC
>CAIUQW010000023.1 GCA_903901395.1 uncultured Chlorobiales bacterium
TGAAACAAGATAAGGAATTCTCCCGACTGGATGAGGATTTCCCGGAGCTGGATCGAAAAGCAGCCGACCATCTCGACAGACGACCGGCTGGGGGTTTGTCATTTCACATTTTTCCGTAGCGAGCGCATCTGGCAGCCATTGGTAAGAATTGAGCGTTTGCGGACGGATTGCGAAAGCTGGAAGCCGGGAATCGGCGGATGAGCGGCAAAATGGTGGGGGAGGACTTGGCTGATGGTGAAACTATTGGATTAATTATTTAGTATTTTTTTTGCTGATAAAATACAAGCCGTGTATTATATTTTAATTATATTTGAGTCGGCTTCGCGAATGAACACAAAGTTACTTTAGTCGGATAAAGACTGCGAGAATATCTTATGAATATCAAGTTTTTTTGAGCAATAATACTGGCGGTTGCTTTGAAGGATTTTCTAATATTTTCATTACAAGGAGGTTATATGGAACAGACATCCGTGCAGGAAAAAGATGATAATATATGGAAAATAGCGCTTGCTATTATTTGTTTGGTAATATTGGCCTATGGTTTTTTCTTTTCGAAAAATACAAATAATGATTTTGCATATCTTATTGGTTATAATCTTCCGTCTTCCCTGATTTTTTGGTATATATATTACGCTTCTGTAGCCAGGAAGAAGAGTACAAAAACTGGAGCCTTCTCATTTATCGCAATATATATCTGCATGATAGCGAGTAGTTTAATAGGGTATTCAAATCAGAAGCATAACGCAGAAAAAATGCTGTCAGAAGTGCAGGTTCAATTCTCTAATCTTGTTGATTCAGCTACAGATACCCGTGGTATGCCAAGGCGAATAGAAAAGCCTATTGATGTAACGCCTAAGGCGCATGGTGACTATGGCGAGATAGAAAGATTTATGAAAACCTATATGGATGAAATTATATCGCTGAGAAATGATTATTTGCTGGAGCTTGAAGCAATTGGTTGGAACAGAATTTTAGATGCAGAACGAATAAAAGACGATACTGGCTTTATTGAGAGTAAAATTATAATCCGTAAGGCAAAGCAAATAGTAGAGAAATATCAGAAAAAAACTGATATTCTTATGAGTAAAACAAGAAAAGATATTCTATCGCTTAAGATTGAAGAACCGTTAAAGCGAGAGCTTTTGCAAGGCTTTGAGCGAGGGGTAGAAAGAGCTAAAGTTCAAAATAATGAAATGTGGGGAATGGAGCGTGATGTGATAGGTGAGTTTGAAAATATTATTAATCTTCTTTCGGCGAGAAGTGGTAGTTGGGTTGTCCAGGATGGAAAATTAACGTTTTATAATGAGGAAGATTTGAGTAGGTTTAATTATTATATTGCATCAATCAAGAGTATAGTGAGTAAGCAGAATCAGATTCAAAAGCAAAGTCTGGAATCCTTTAATAGAAATATGAATAGTATAAAAAACGATATAAGATAGCTTTTTAAGAGCTGTTGATTTTTAGTTATTCTGGTGCCGTCGATGGTTAAAAAAACTTTTTATCTGCCTGTCGATGAGCAGCAGTTGAAACGTTTTGTAGCTGGATTTTTTTCTTTTTAGGCTATATGCGATTCCAAGGTAAAATGAGCGCTAAGAGTCTTGTGTTGAAAACGTGAATCGTTAAAAAAAGTTTTGTCAACCCTTCCCCTAATTCCCCCCTAACTCTCACTTCCTACTATTACTCCTGACGTAGATGATCGCGTTGACAATTGAAGCAACAATGAGTGATGATTATGAAAAGCATGATGGCCAGCCGGTTTACGATGTCGAGGTCGGCGACGGCGCGACGAACATGGACGATCGCGTTGGCAAGGATAACGGAAGCATACTCGTCGCCAATGTGGACAAACCGGTGCTGATGGATTTGTGTCGGTTGTTTCTGTGTTTGCAGAGTTAAAGGAATAGCGTAATCGTCAAACCAAAACGGACGGAGATGGAGCAGGAGAAGCGCTTTTTCGGCTTGAGCCGGAACGTCTTTCTGGCCGGGCTGGTCAGTTTTTTCATGGACATGAGTTCGGAGATGATCTATCCGCTCGTTCCGCTGTTTCTGTCGAGCGTGCTGGGGGTGAACAAGTCGATGATCGGGCTGATCGAGGGAAGCGCCGAGTCGATGGCCAGCCTCATCAAGGTGTTTTCCGGCTGGTTTTCTGACCGTCTGGGAAAGCGCAAAGGACTCATGCTTGCCGGATATGCGGTGTCTACCTTGAGCCGTCCGCTTGTCGCGACCTCCGGGAGCTGGCCGCAGGTGCTTGCTTCGCGGCTTGTCGATCGCTTCGGCAAAGGGGTTCGCACCGCGCCGCGTGACGCCATCATCGCTGAATCCACCGAGGAGTCCAGCCTTGGCAGAGCCTTCAGCTTTCACCGCTCCATGGACACGATGGGGGCTGTTGCCGGGCCGGGAATCGCCTTTCTCGGCTTGCAGGTGTTTCACAGCGGCTACCGCCCGCTTTTCTGGCTCTCGATGGTGCCGGGGCTTCTCGCCGTCCTGATCATCGCGCTGTTCATAACCGAGCGCAAAAAAGCCGCGCCATCCGGCCCATCGCAGAGCCTGAAGCTTTCCCTCTCCGGCTTCAGTGGCCGGGCGCGATTCTTTTTTCTGATCGTCGCGCTCTTCGCTCTTGGCAACTCAAGCGACGCATTCCTGATCCTCCGGGCCGGGCAACTCGGCGTTCCGGCAGCGATGATTCCGGTCGTGTATCTCCTCTTCAATCTCATCTATTCCGTAACGGCCATACCTGCCGGAATCGCTGCCGACAGGTATGGCAAGAAGCGCCTGATTCTGAGCGGTTTTCTGCTGTTCGGAGTGCTGTACGCAGGATTCGCTCTTGCGACGACTCCACACGCCGCCTGGCTGCTGTTCGGCTTGTACGGCGTGTTCATGGGTTTGACCGAGGGGATTCAGAAAGCGTTTCTCGCAACGCTCGTGCCCGATTCTCTCAAAGGCACCGCCTACGGAATTTATGCGGGAGCGGTCGGCATTGCAGCACTGCCATCGAGCATCATCGCCGGATTGCTGTGGGACAGGGTCTCACCGGCGGCGACTTTTTGGTTCGGCGCGATTATGGCGGCTATTTCAGCGCTTCTTTTTCTGATGCTCATCGCCGGAATGCGTGACAGATCATCAGTCACCGGCTAAGCGGCTGCCGAACAGACTTCGATATTGCGGTGAACAACGTAGATCACCGCCCCTTGAGCAGGGCAATCAGGCGATCCTTGTCGACGCGGTGCTTGAAGGCCATTTTGCCGTCGATCAGGATGACGGGAATGCTCAAACCGTAGCGTTCAAGAAGATCGGCGTCACCGGAAATATCCTTTTTCTCGATATCGAAGGGAATGCGCTTGCGAACCGCTTCGAGCACTTCGAGGGCGTCGTCGCAGAGGCAGCACTCCGGCTTGCCGTAGATTGTTATCAGCGGTTTCATGGCCGAAGCGCCTCCCGCGCTGCTGGTTCGCGCAGCACTTCGATGATGGCATCGAGGTCGAGCGAGGTCTGCTCGGAGGTGACGAGATTCTTGAGCGCGTAGACGCCCGACTCGAACTCCGACTGGCCAACGATGAGCGCGTAGGCGGAATTCATGCGGTTGGCTTCGCGCATCTGCGCCTTCATGCTCCGCCCGGCGAGATCGATCTCCGTGCGGATGCCCGACTTGCGCAGCCTGAACGCGAGCTGCATGGCGTGCGCGGCAAGCTCCTGCTGCTGCACGATGACGCA
>CAIUQW010000024.1 GCA_903901395.1 uncultured Chlorobiales bacterium
CGGCTCGAACAACGGCCCATCGGTCATAGCGTCAGGTTGGGCATCCCGTTCGATGACGGGGAGATGACGGACCCGCACCTCGTTCCATGCTGGAAGGTCAACATCGGCGATCATTTCCGGAGGCCGGGCGACCAGATGTATTACGTTTATGATTTCGGCGACAACTGGTTGCATGAGGTACTTCTCGAAGGCGTTCTGCTTTGGGAAAAAGGGGCGAAGCTGCCCCGATGCATTGACGGCGCGCGCGCCACGCCTCCCGAAGATTGCGGAGGCCCCGGCGGTTACGCCGACCTGCTCGAAGCGCTTTCGAACCCGGAGTCCGAGGAGCACGAGGATATTGTCGAGTGGCTTCGCGAAAGCAGTCGCAACGACCAACCCTTCGATCCGGCAAGATTCGACATCGAAAAGATAAAATTCACCAACCCCGCCAAACGCCTGAAAAAGCTGCTGGAACATCTGTGAGGGAGTGAAAACGCGGGATGAAGTGGCCCCCTCCGCGCCGAGAAAAACGGGCTGAGTTTAAGATGGTAATCCGCCGATCGATGATGTGTGGGGTCTCGCTACAACGAATTTTCGCTCTGTGAGGATATTTACGTCGGTTTTCGAGTTGTCATCCCCTGTCCAAAATTTTGATACATGAGAGCATTCCTACGGATAAACCTCTCGTAACACCAAGCCACCAAACAATAAAACGCAACGCTACGCCAGCGCAGTTCAGGTCAGTCAGAATTCTCGTTGCCTCACCGTCCGATGTGGCGGCGGAGCGGAAAGCGGCTGTCGATGTTATCAGTGGTTGGGTGGTGCCGAAAAGCGATGTTGTACCCCTGCGAAGATGAGGATGGGCATGAAACCCGTCCCTGCAAGAGGTATTTTTTCCCGCCTACGCGAGGCCATTCCATCAAATCAACCTGCTTTTACCTCTTCCCCCTCTTTCTTTTTGAACTCGATGGCCAGCCATTTCTCTTCGTAACCCGCGTGGGCGACTTTCATCCCGGCCAGAAAGGTTGGTAGCACGACCCCTTTCTGGTAGTTGCCGATGCGGACGGTCAGCGAGTCGCCGACCTGCACGACGTTGGCTTCCATGCGGTTGTCGAAGACGAAGGGCAGGCGCAGTTTCAGGACGTAGTGGCCTTCGCCGATTTTGTTGATCTCCGTATGCTCTTCGTGATAGAAAATGTCGAGCGGGTTGCGGCTGCCATAAACCGTTTCGCCCACCTTCGAAAGCATGTCGAGGCCGAGCACCTCCGTGCGAAAGAGCGGCACTTTGGTGATGGGAATCGGCGCGAAGGAGGATTCGATCTGCTCCATGTACTTCTTCTGAATCTCCTTCCATCCCGCGAAATACTGCCCGTCAACGTCATCCGTGTAAACCCGGTTGATGACGATCTGGTCAACAGTAATGCCGTAAAGGTTCAGATAGGTCAGCGCTCGCATCGACTCCTTGACCACCATTTTCTCCGGATTCATGACGAGGCGCACGGTGGTTTTCGAGCCGTCCGAGAGAAGTGCGATGATCCCTTCGACCGACGAAAAGAGGTGATCGACCTGGTCGTAGACCTCTGTGTCGGGCACGAAGTCGTGCAGGCGGCTGATGCGTTTGGAGAGCGGGCGGATCACCGGCTTGACGACGTATTTTTCCATGTTGCGCATGAGCTTGAGCATCCAGCCGAAGGTCTCGGGAATGGAGAGCAGGCGAAGCGTTTCGCCGGTCGGAGCGCAATCCACAACGAGCAGATCGTACTCGTTTGAGTCGTTGTAGCGCTTGATGTATGAGAGCGAAAACAGCTCCTCCATGCCCGGTAATACGCCCATCTCCTCGACGTAAATTCCCTCGATCCCCTGCACCTGCATCAGGTGGGCGAAGTGCTCGCGCACCACCTCCCAGTTGAGCGAGAGGTCGCCGTAGACGCTCACCTCCTGCCCCCAGAGGTTTTCCGCCACCTTCACCGGCGACGGGCCGAGTTCGATGTCGAACGAGTCGCCAAGGCTATGGGCCGGATCGGTCGAGATGATCAGCGTCTTGTAGCCAAGCGCCGCGGCCCGAACGGCGGTCGCCGCCGCGACGGAGGTCTTGCCGACGCCACCTTTGCCGGTAAAAACGATGTTTCTCATCACGCCTCCTGTGTGGGAAGGTTGTTTTCGTCCGCGATTGGTTGCATCGAACAAAACGGATTCGCCGGGTTGAAAAGTTCAGTTCATGGCTTTGTCGTGCCGTGTTTCGCTGGAGCGATCCCGACAGGCCGGGAGTTCACCAGTCAACGGCTTGTTAAGGGTGTCGTCTTCCGGCACTTTTGAGAAGGGGTTTCCGTTTATGCAAAAAGCAAGAAAAAGTCCTGCCCAAGAGCAGTTCTTATTTATTTATGGTAAAAATGATCAGGCGCTTGATTAATTATGAGCATATGATTATAGTTGAGACGCATGGTCGCGGCATCCAGTTCACTCTTTTTGCTACTGCAAGCCCGGCATCCATTGCCGGAATTCTCAGGGATTATGATCGAGTCATGATCGCGTGCATGTCTTCACGTATTTTTCAGCGTATTCATCCAGGCTCTTCTTCTGTCGAATATCCGCCGGTACCTCTTTTCGGTGCGGATGGGGCTGTCTGCGATGTATATTTGGTTTAACAAGAAAATCTGACACTCTATGGCAAAGGTCGTCGTTTTGGGAGCTGGCGTTTCGGGTCATACCTGCGCATCGTTTCTCAAGAAAAAGCTCGGCAAGCAGCACGAGGTGGTTGTCGTTTCGCCAAACAGCTACTATCAGTGGATTCCGTCGAACATCTGGGTCGGCGTGGGCCAGATGACCATCGACGATGTTCGTTTCAAGCTCAAAAAGGTCTATGACCGCTGGGGCATTGATTTCAAGCAGGCTAAGGCACTGTCGATCCATCCCGAAGGCGACGCATCCATCAGCAAGGGTTACGTCACCATCGAATACACCGATGAAGAGTACGCCGGCTACACCGAAACGGTCGATTACGACTACCTCGTCAATGCCACCGGCCCGAAGCTGAACTTCGAGGCCACCGAAGGGCTTGGCCCCGACAAGAATTCGCTCTCGGTCTGCACCTACAGCCATGCGGCGCATGCGTGGGAGGAGTTGCAGAAGAGCTTCGAGAAGATGAAGAATGGCCAGAAGCAGCGCTTCCTCATCGGCACCGGCCACGCGATGGCCACTTGCCAGGGCGCAGCTTTCGAGTATATCCTCAACGTGGCATACGAAATTTCACGTCGCGGTCTGAGCCACCTGGCGGAGATCACCTGGATTTCAAATGAATACGAGGTGGGCGACTTCGGCATGGGCGGCGCGTTCATCAAACGCGGCGGTTATATTACGCCAACAAAAGTATTCACTGAGTCGCTGCTCGCCGAATACGGCATCAAGTGGATCCGCCGCGCTGGCGTCTACAAGGTCGAGCCGGGCGTGGCCCACTACGAAACGCTCGACGGTGAAATGCTCTCGCAGGAGTTCGACTTCTCGATGCTCATTCCGTCATTCTCGGGCGTCGGCCTCACCGCTTTCGACAAAAACGGCAACGACATCACCGACAAGATGTTCCTGCCGAACAAGTTCATGAAGGTGGATGCTGATTACGCCGCGAAGCCGTTCGCCGATTGGGGCGCGGCGGACTGGCCGACCATCTACCAGACGCCGATGTTCAGCAATATTTACGCCGCGGGCATCGCCTTCGCGCCGCCGCATCCGATCTCCAAACCCATGACGAGCGTGAACGGACGGCAGATTTTCCCGACGCCGCCGCGCACCGGAATGCCGTCGGGCGTTATCGGCAAGATCATCGCGCTCAACATTACCGAGCAGATCAAGGAGGGCCACAAGGATCATCATCACCGCGCGTCGATGGCTCGCATGGGCGCGGCCTGCATCGTCTCCGGCGGCTTCGGCTCCTTCACCGGCCTCGGCGCGTCGATGACCGTTTTCCCCATCGTGCCGGACTGGGAGAAGTATCCCGAGTGGGGCCGCGACATGACCTACTCGGTCGGCGAGGCCGGTCTGGCCGGTCACTGGCTGAAGTTCATTCTGCACTACCTTTTCTTCCACAAGGCTAAGGGCTATCCGTTCTGGTACCTGATTCCGGAGTGAGGATTGAGCGTCGTGAGCGGCACGATAGCTGCGTAAGGCGGTACTCGAAATCCTCACGTACTAACAGTACGTTCCGGTTTCTCCGTTCCGTCCGCAGTGCTCTCGTACTACTCACGGCGCTCTATGATGCGTGCTTAAAAGACAATGTCGAACCATTAAAACTTGTGAATCATGGGTAACTATAAATTCAAGGCATATTACGACGAAGCCTATCCGCCTGTGCCGGACAAGGCGACGCTTTTCTGGCGCAAGTTTGTACCGTGGCAGCTCTTCAGATTCATCATCCTGAACATCAAGATGATCCGCATCGTCGCAGGCGGTCACTCCTGATTGTCACCTCTCGCTTTCGGGAATCAGCAACCAGCCCCGGACGCTTCGGACATCTCCGCAAGCGCCCGGGGCTGTTTCGTTATCTTCGTTTCGTCAGTAAGAATGATGACGGGTTTTCTCGAGACTATTTGAAAACGACTACCAATTCTTTACGTTTGATATGAATGGCTCCGCCGTTCTGTTCTTTCTTCGATCACGGGTTTCCCTATTTAAACAGGAGCGATCATGCAGGTATCCGATAATTGTCTGAAAATTATCCGGGAATTTGAAGGATTCAAGTCCAAGCCCTATCTCTGCCCCGCGGGAATTCCCACCATCGGTTACGGTTCGACCAGATATGCCAACGGCACAGCGGTGAAACTCTCCGATCCGCCCATCACCGAGGGCCAGGCTGACGAGATAATGCACGCCACGCTCGGGCAGTATGTCGATGCCGTCAGCCGCTACGTCACCGCGTCGATCAATCAGAACCAGTTCGACGCGCTCGTTGATTTTGCCTACAACGCCGGAGCGCAGAACCTTCGCACCAGCACCTTGCTCAAGCTGCTCAATATGGGCGACTACGCCGGAGCTGCCGCCCAGTTCGACGTATGGGTTAACGGCGGCGGCAAAAAGCTGCCAGGCCTAGTGCGCCGGAGGGCTGCCGAACGGGGTTTGTTCGAAACGCCCGTGGCGTGAAGGTCAATCAACGCTTGTCGACCAAAAACGCGGAAAGCAACGGAGAATAAATGATTCTGAATCCTCAGCAGGAAAAACAGATTCAGAAGATGATCGTCGATAATTACCCTGATCATTTGATTCTTGTCTCTTGCCATTTGCGCTCTGGGTTCGTCAGGCAATCCAGCTATTGATTCTTCAGCAGTCTGGCATTCTCATGCCCATGCGATGAAAAGCCCCGCTGCGCGAGTATGACGAGGAGCACTCGCTCTTCAGCTCGTTAGCTGGCAATAATGGCAAAGAGGCTTGAAAAAATAACAGCATATCTCCTGTGCTGTTTTAATGATGCCTTATAATCTCTTCCACAGTTTATCAGACCTCACCAGATTTCCCGTAGTTTCGGTCACAGACTCCAGCCTCCGTTAGCTCCAGAAGAGAAAGCTGATTACGCGTCAGCAGCACTTTTTTTTGTCCACGCCCGCATTGGCACGCATGATCTCCATGCTATTCCGTTGACCTCCCTATTCACATTTCATGTATTTTCAGCTATCAGAACCTCTTACCCCAATCGAATGAGCACAGTAGAAGCAAACTTTTACTGCGCGAGCAGCGGAACCAACCGCAGATTAGTCCAGGGAATCGCTCCTTCCCGTAATCGGTAGCGTTATTTTCGCATTTTTTCGCCTCTTTTCAGTGGTTCTGCTATTTTTTTTCAACATTCGATTGCATACATTTATGGTGGGAGAATGTGGGAAAAAGTGGGGGATTTATGCCCGGATTTATCGGAAGAGAGCAGCATAGCGTCGATGAGAAGGGCCGGTTACTGATTCCGGCGCGGTTTCGCCGCCGCTTTGCCTCGCAGACGAATGAATCGGGCGATTCGCCACAGAGTCGCGTACAGGTGATCTATGTATTCAAGGCTGACGACGGATCGCTCGAACTGTACGAACCGTCGGTCTGGAACCAGAAAGAAGAGCAACTGCTCAAGCTTTCCGATTTCAATCCCGACGAGCGGCTGCTGACCACTTTGATCTATGCGCGTCTCGATCAGACCGAACTCGATCGCTCTGGGCGCATCGCGCTCTCGCGGGAGATGCTCGATCATGCCGGGATCACGAAAGATGCGGTTATCATCGGGGCGAACGCGAAGATGGTGGTCTGGGAGCCGCTCCGCCTCGAACGGTTGCTGAGCGATAACGCAGGCCGGTTCGCGCCGCTTGCCAGCCGGTACATCTGAGCCATGGAGCACTACGATTACCACGAGCCGGTGCTTGCCGGGGAATCGGTTTCGCTGCTGGTCACGCAGCCAGGGCTGTACATCGACGGCACGCTTGGCGGCGGCGGCCATTCGTCGCGGCTGCTCCGGCATCTCGAAACGCTTGGCGGGGAGTCGCTCCTTGTCGGCATCGATCAGGACACGCAGGCGCTCGAAGCGGCGGGCGCGAAGCTCGGGGCGGTCGGCGGCAACTATCGGATGGTCAGGGGCAACTTTGGCATGGTGAAGGAGCTGGTGACGCCGATTGCGCGGGACGTGGGTTTGCCGGTGATGGGGTTTCTGCTCGATCTCGGGGTGTCGTCATTTCAGATCGATACGCCGGAGCGTGGATTCAGCTATCTCAAAGACGGGCCGCTCGATATGCGGATGGATACTGAGGGGCCGGTGACCGCTGCCGATGTGGTCAACGGCTACGAGGAGGCGGCGCTGTCGAGGCTCTTCTTCCGCTACGGCGAGGAGCCGCTCGGCGGCAGGATCGCCAAAGCGCTTGTCAAGGCAAGAAGCGCCGCGCCGCTGACGACGACTGGCGAGCTGGCGGCGGTGGTCAGGCAGGCCTGCCCGCGCAAAGACCTGGCGATCAGAACGCTGTCGAGGATTTACCAGGCGCTGCGCATCGAGGTCAACGATGAACTCGGTGTGCTCGAACAGGCGCTGGAGGATGGATTCGAGCTGCTTTCGCCCGGCGGACGGCTGGCGGTGATCAGCTACCACTCTCTGGAAGACAGGATCGTCAAGCGCTTTTTCACCGCGAGAATAACGGCGGACTGGGGGCCGAAAGGAGTCGGACTCCGCGAACCCTTGAAAGCCGCCGAAGCAGTACTTGTAACAAAAAAGCCGGTCGAGGCCACGGCTGAAGAGATTGGCCTCAATCCGAGATCGAGAAGTGCACGTCTCAGAGTCATTCAGAAACTTTAATCCTTCAAAGGGGGTGTGCCGTGAACGTTTTGAAATCTGCCGGAAAGTCGTTTGCCGGATTTGCCGGTGGAGCGGGGAAGCTTTTCGGGCAGGATGGCGGGAGCGGCATGGCGGGCATCGAACTTGGTGGCGTCGATGTGCTGGAAGGGCAGCCCTTCGGCTTCGAATCAACACCGTACCGCAAAGCGCCAAAGGCCGAGGCTTCGGGGGAAATTTTCGACATCAGCGCCCTGCTGCGCCTGAGAACCTTCGGCTACATTCTCGCAGCAACGGCGCTCTTCATTGTGCAGATCAACAACACCCTCGCGATCAACGAGCTTTCGAAGCGCAACGAGCGTTTGCGCGAGCAGCTCAGAATCAGCACCAGCATCTCGACCGCCGAGGAGCTGAAGAGCCGCGAACTTCAGAGCATCCGGTACATCTCTGGATTAGCTAAAAATCTCGGCCTCGACTCCTCTTTCATACCGCCGGTCGAGATCGAACCCTGACCGAACCCCTTTTTGATCGACAAACGCATGAACGAGCCGCGCACGACACCGGAACCGATGGGTACCAGCGACCATGAATTTGGTCTGCGCCTGGGGATCATGGCGGCGCTCATGTTGTTTTTTTGCTTGGCCATCGTTACCCGGCTGCTTGGTATTCAGGTGTTCGACGTGAAAAAATACCGCGCAAAAGCCAGCCGACAATACGAGGTCGTCGTGACCGAAAAGGCGCGGCGGGGGCGCATTCTCGACCGCCATGGCCGTCCGCTCGCCGAGAGCGTCGAGAGCATCTCCTTTTACGCCGATCCGGCGCATGTGGCGGATGCTGACGCAGCGGCGCAGCTTTTTTCGGATACCTTCCGCAAGAGCAAGCGCACCTATCTCGACCTGCTTCGGAAGCAGAAGCGTTTTGTCTGGCTGGAGCGCAACGTGCCTGTCTCGCAGGCGGAGAAGCTGATGAGTCTCAAGATCAAGGGGATCAGCTTCCAGCGCGAGCAGCATCGCTATTACCTGAACGTGGCCGCGCAGCTCATCGGCCTGACCGACCGCGATAACAACGGAGTAAGCGGTCTTGAAAAGAGCTTCGAA
>CAIUQW010000025.1 GCA_903901395.1 uncultured Chlorobiales bacterium
ACAGAGTCCATCGTTCTCTTCAACCATTGCCCCGGACTTCAGTCCGGGGTTGATGAAGCATTAATAAATCGGTGCTTTAGCCCAATTTCTTTTCAGAGTTGGCTGCGCTCTTTCTCGAACAATTATACACACCGTTCATTGTCCGTGTGCGGTATCGTGCCGGATACGAGCGGCTCGCAATGACGTAATCTTTGCAAGCATTTTCCGTTATTCAAGATTCGTCTGCGGTATCGTGCCGGATAGGAAAACTCGCAATGGCAGCGTATACACAACAACAAGGCAGCCTCAACGCCACGTCACAGCTTTTCGAGGAGCTGGTCGATGCAGTGGCGAAAGTGACTGGCTTTGGCGGGATTGAGCTGCATAAGCGAGGTGTAAACACGGATCGCTTTTTTATACGCACCCTGGGCGATGAAAAGGTTGGCCAGCGACTCGGTCGTTACGGTAATCGAAGCGTCGTCGGGGAAGGGTTGCTTCTGCTCGGCAATCGGCGTCGGGTCGAAGCACTCGGTGGCTCGTGGCGGCGTGAATCCGGCGAGCGCTTTCGAGAGCTGCTCGAACTCCTCGGCGACCTCGTCGATGGCCGGTTTCCGCTCCGGCTCCGGCGCTTGCGACTGGAGCGTCTTGACCTCGATCAGCTCCCGCCACGCAACCTGATTCGACGGAGCGATGCGGCAGCAGTGGCTGAGATGCTCGACCGCATCATCGTAGCGCTTCAGCCCGCGCGATGCCCGCGCCGAGAGCAGATGAAAAATATAGGATTCCGGAAGCCATCGCTTCATGCAAATCAGCTTGTCGAGGGCAGGCTCGAACGCACCGAGCTTGATGTCCAGTGAAACTTCGGCGAAGATGAGATGCAGGTCACTGGTCATTCCGGTTCTGGGGTCAAGGCGGTTCAAGAGAGAGCGGGAGCAGCTAAGCTCCCGTAAGCTCAGATTTTATGGGTTATCGATCGCTTTTCCAAAGCCAAAAGCAACAGTTTTTCAACCAGTTCGGCGTAACCGACGCCCGAGGCGGCCATCATCATCGGATACATGCTGATGTCGGTGAAGCCAGGTATCGTGTTGATTTCGTTCAGGATAACGCGGTTCGTGCCGTTTTCGACGAAGAAATCGACTCGCGACAATCCCTCGCAGCCGAGCGCCTTGAATACTCTCAGTGCGGCTTTGCGCACCTCGTCCGAAACTTTTTCCGGCAGGTCGGCGGGGATGATGAGCTTCGCTTCGTTTTTGATGTATTTGTCCTCGTAGCTGTAGAAGTCGCTGCCGGGGACGATTTCGCCCGGCACCGAGGCCACCGGATCGCTGTTGCCGAGCACGGCCACCTCGACTTCGCGCCCCGAAATCGCGGCCTCGACCAGCACCTTGCTGTCGAGCTTGCAGGCGGCGTCGAGCGCCGTTGCCAGCTCTTCGGCGTTGCGCACCTTCGAGATGCCGACCGACGAGCCGAGGCTCGCGGGCTTGACGAAAAGCGGCCAGCCAAAGCGCTTCGTAATCTCCACGACCACGCCAAGCGGATGTGCGCCATAATCGCAGCTCATGACCGTCATAGACTCCGCCACCGCGACCCCCGCGTCCACCGCGCAGAGCTTGGTCAGCGCCTTGTCCATCGCCAGCGCCGACGCGGTCAGACCGCAGCCGGTGTAGGGAATGCCGAAGGTGTCGAGGCACCCCTGAATCTTGCCGTCCTCGCCGAACGAGCCATGCACCGCGATGAAGGCCACGTCGGTCTTTTCGAGGAACGCGCTGAAATCGAACTGCTCGCCGGATGCCTCCGCCGTCAACTCGCCGAGCCGCTCCCCGGCGGACTTCGGCGTGCCGCTTCGCAACAGCGCGGCGATGTCGGTATCGAGCACCGCCTGCGAGCACTCGCTGCCGCGCCACTTGCCGTCGCGGTCGATGTAGAGCGGCGAAAGTTCGTACCGGCTCGGGTCGATCTGCGCCGCGATGGAGCGCGCGGAGATGATCGATATTTCGTGTTCGGCGGACTTTCCTCCAAAGATGAGGGCGACGGTTTGCTTTGACATAGCGATGATACTGATGGTGA
>CAIUQW010000026.1 GCA_903901395.1 uncultured Chlorobiales bacterium
GAAACGATCACGGCGGAGGGAGCGCACCGACTCGCCGACCAGATGGCCGGGGCGACCCAGCTCGGCGCGAGCATCGGAGAGACGGTGCAGCACTTCCTCGACCTGTTGCCCGAGACGGAGTTCAAGCCAGAGATCGCGGAAATTCTCAAATCCGCTTACGAACCGGGCGTCACCTTCGAGGTCGCTTTCGCGCGGACGATAAACCGGCTCTTCCGCGACCACCCGCTGATCCTCGTTTCAGCGAACGACGCGCGCTTCAAGCAGCTCGCCAGCGAGGTGCTCTGCCGGGAGATCGAAACCGCCCCCGCTTCGTCGTACGACGTGGTGGCGCAAAGCTCGCTCCTCGAATCGATGGGCTACCCGGCGCAGACCAAGCCGCGCCCGGTCAACCTCTTCTGGCTCAACCAGCTTGGCCAGCGCCTCAAGATCGAGCAGCCCTCGCCGGACAACTTTCTCGTCCTGCCCGACCGTCAGCGCTACACGCGCCACCAGTTGATCGAAATCTGCCAGGATCATCCCGAAAAATTCAGCCCGAATGTCGTGCTCCGACCCATCGTGCAGGACGCCGTACTCCCCACCTTCGCCTACATCGGCGGCCCCGGCGAGATCAGCTATCTGGCGCAGTTCCGCAAGGCGTACGAGCGCTTCGGCCTTGTGATGCCCTTCGTGATTCCGCGAGGCAGCTTCACCCTCGTCGAGCCGAAGATCGCCCGCACGATGGACAAGGTGCTCAAGGCCACCGGCAGGCCAAGCTTTTCGCGGCGGCAGGTCTATGATGCGGTGTTCGGGGACGCACAGGAGCTGCGGAAATCCATGATCTCGGGCGGCGACAATTTGGATATTGACGCGCTGTTCACACAGGTGGAGTCGGAGGTGGCGCGGTCGCTTTCAACGCTGGAGCCGGTGCTCGCGAAGATGGATCCCACCTTGCAGCCTGCGCTCGCCGCCTCGTCAGGCCAGATCGCCAAAGTCATCGGCACCATCAAGGAAAAAACCTACCGGGCAGGCAGGCGCAAACACGACGAGCTTCTGCAACAGCTCGACAAGGCGGAGCTGAACCTCTTCCCCGAAGGCAAGCCGCAGGAGCGGAGCATCAACATCTTCCACTACCTCAACAAATACGGCCCGTCGCTGATCGGCGACCTCGCCCGGGTCTTGCAAAGCTACTCCACAGATTCACACCTGATCGTGGAGCTGTAAATAAAGGACTCAAAGGACGAAAATGACAAAAGGGACAAAGAGCACTCAACAATGCTCTTCGTCCCTTCAGACCCTGAAGTCCCTTATATCCTTTTTGTCTTCCCCCTCTTCAGCTCGCTCCCGAGTATGTGTGCACGCTGTTCTGCGCCGAAGGCAGGTAGTTCACGCCAAACCAGCAGACCAGCAGCACGAAAAACGACAGGCCGAGGTACCACTGGAGCTTGCGCGAATCGGTTTTCCGCGCCACGAGGTGCAGATAACCGAGATAGGCGAGCCACGAAATGAAGGCCCAGGTCTCCTTCGGATCCCAGGTCCAGTAGTGCCCCCACGCCTCTTTCGCCCAGAGCGCGCCGAAAATCAACCCGAAGGTCAGGAGCACAAAACCAAGCAAAGCGAGGTAGTGCGACATCGACTCCGAGGCGCCCGAACGCTTGCCGCGGAAGTTGAGAATGATGTTGTGCCATCCTGCGACGCACGATGCGGCCAGCAGCACGTAAGCAACGAGATAGACCACCACATGCGGCACGAACCACGGACTCTGCAGCGCGGGCATGAGCGCCTTTTCGAACACATCGGGATGCATATAGTTGATGCCGAGAAACATGGCGGCAAGCCCCATGCAGTAGTACTTGAGCCACCCGATCTTGTAGCGGTACTCGACAAGGTAGCCGACGACGGGAATGAGCGTCGCGTACCAGAGTCTCGTTTCGCCGAGCGTACGGAGCGGCGGACGTTCGAGCGTGATCCAGTAGGAGGTGAGAAACCATACAAGCGCTGCCGTTCCGGCGATCATGAACACCCATGAAAGCGAGCCGAGAGGCTTCGAGTTTTTCGCCGGAATCTGCAAAAGGCTGCCCGCACCCCAGCACGCGACTGCCGCGAAGGCTATTGCCGGAAAATCAACCAGGGTCATGCCGCCTCCATTTTTTTCATGCCTTTCCAGAAATACAAAACGTTGCCCGCCATAATCATGAAAAATCCGAGGTAGACTGCCGGGAGCCACGGGTCACGCACCGCCTCGACAAGGCTCATGGTCGACCAGCGTCCTGCCTTCTCGTCATACCCCATCTGGTAGAGCTTCCATTCCTGCATATCGACCGGCTTGTTCACTTCGAGCGTCTCCACCTTCCGCGTGCCGCCTTCGCCGATCAGCATCACATTCGACCTGAAGGCCTTGGGCGGGCCATCGGCCATGACGATGTAATAGCCTCCCATCGGCACGAAGCGCGGCTGGATATGCAAGGTTTCCGAACCCGAACTGATCCACTGCTCCGAAATCTTGCCGTTTTCATCGATCTTCACTTTTGCGAATCGCACCCCCTTTTTGTCGCCCACAGGCACCGGCGTACCCTTTGAGTCAGGCAAAGCGTCGGGAAGATAGTCGAGCACTGTCACCGAGCCGATCCCCTCCCATTCAGCCTTCGCACCCTTGCGGAGTTCCGGCATCATTTTCGATTTCGGCTCGATCACCTGGTCGTGCTGCGGATCGTAAAGGGCGAACTCCGCCACATATTCGTCTATCTGAAAATCGTTCAGATAGATTGAAAAAGGGAGGTGAATCACCTTTTCGGTTTTATTGTCGTAGGCAACGTTGCTTGCCTTGCCCTCGTAGAGCGGCACCACGAGACGTTCGAGCTGCGAGTTGCCGAGCAGGCCGCAGGAGAGCGCAAGCCAGAATCCGCCGTGAAACAGCATGAACTGGAGGTTCGACGCTCTGAACGGGATGATCTTCCAGACCAGCGAGAGGCCAAGATTGACAAGGAAAAGCAGCGTTACGAGCGCGAACGGCCAGCTCGAGAACATGCCGTTCAGCCGCAAGACCGTCATGATCGACCCCTGCGGATACTCCTGCTGCGGCAACACACCGCCAATGAACGAAAGCAGCGCGATGCCGATGATCAGGCTCAGCCCCAGCGGAATGCCGCCAAGCCACGAGACCAGCGGACGCTCCCTGAAGAGCAGGCCGACCGCGAAAATCGATCCGCCGAAGAGGAGCAGAAAAATGAGGTTGAAGGGCCAGCCAGGCACATCGATACCACCGCCTGAGGTGAGAATCTCGATGCTGAATCCGGCCAGAATAGCCACGAAAGTGAAAAGCGCCGCGTTCTTGAAACCGGCTGGCGCAGCACCGGTCTTTACAGTTTTTTTACTCCCTGCCATACAAATTAACCTGCTGTTCCATCACCACAACTTCCACCGCCAACTTCCGTGTCGTCTTTCTTCAAAACCTGACAACACTTGCAAACAAAGGAGTACAACTCCTCACCTGTCGCGCCTTCACGGATTTTGTCAACGGCATTTCGAATCTCCTGCTTGTAGACGCGGGATTTGATATTCTGCCCGCCACGCTTCTTGTGCAGATAC
>CAIUQW010000027.1 GCA_903901395.1 uncultured Chlorobiales bacterium
CCGAAATATTTTCCGTTTGGCGCCGCAACTATCCGTAAAATCAGTGACGAAATTTCTGTTTTCATCAAAATTAATCAACTGAAAGTCAGGAAAAAGCTTAGAAAAACACGGCAACGACGTGAAAATAATTTGGATAATCACGAAAAGAGTCCTAAAATGTAACATTCTGTAAAACAAAGCGTTAACACTCTCAATCTCCGTTCGTGCGGAAGTTGACCGATCCATAGATTTTATGCGAAAAGAGCAACACTCCCGGCCCTACCATCAGATTCTGAAAACTCTTACGGTTTGCGCCACCGTTGCCGCTTCGCTGATCTTCCACTCCCCCGCGCTCATGGCTGCCGACGAGGCGACCGAGATCGCCCGCACCGAGCCTTCAGCCGACATGTTCGCGCCGGTCAGAAAATCGGTCGAAAACATCCAGAATCTTTTCACCGACGTAAAGCAATACTTCGGAATCCGTTACCGCTTCGGTGGCGACAGCCCGTCAGGCTTCGATTGCTCGGGCTTCGTGAGCTACATGTTCAATAAAACATTTAACGTCAAGCTCCCCCACTCTTCACAGGAGATGGCGGCGATGGGCCCGAGAGTATCCCGAAGCGAGCTCAAACCTGGCGACCTCGTATTCTTCACGAATGGCAGTAACCGCATCAACCACGTCGGTATCTTCATAGGCAACAACACCTTCGTCCACTCCTCCCTCTCCAGGGGCATCACCCGCGACACTCTCGATGAAAGCTATTTCGACAAACGCTTTGCCACCGGCGTGCGCATTCTCGACGTTCAGGACAATCGTCAAACCGACGACCTCGACAGCCTGATCGAAAGCGTGATCGACGACAACGACTCCGCATCCTGATCTCCATCCAAAAAGCCTGAACCATCCGTTTCAAGGTTTCCTTACCGTTCTCTTCGCTTTGAGCGAAAATGGAAGGAATCGACAGCAGGCCTCCGCTCTTCAATTTCAATTCCTGACTTCAGAGCGATCATCAACCAGAAAATGTTTTATTCTATCGATTGACGTATATTAATGCTGGAAAAGAGATACTTTTGCCGTTGACCGGTTGAACAATCAATCCTGCAAATTCCCTGTTCCGGCAGACTGACACCGTATACTTTTAATCGATGTGTATCTATATTCCCATATTCAGTAACGACACGAACATCGAACCCCGACAGAGTGCGTCATGAAAGCTTTTCTGAAAATTTCATTGCTATTTTTTCTGATTTCAAGCCTGCTGTGCTCGACACTCTACCTGGGGCTTGGCTTCCTGCTGTCGTGGCATTCATCCAAACCTGCGAAGGCGGATGTGATTGTCGTGCTTGGCGGCGACGACGGGCTGCGTGTCAGCAAAGGGGCTGACCTCTACAAAGCGGGGTTTGCCAGATACATCGTGCTGACCGGCATCGACAGCCGTTATTACCGGCCGGATCATCCCAACTGGCGTGAACGCAAGCTCATGGAGCGGGGAGTGCCAAGAAAAAACATCATCGTCGATACCTGGTCGGAGACGAGCTGGGAAGAGGCGGAAAACACCTCCGATCTTATGGACAGGCATGGCTGGAAAAGCGCTCTTGTGGTCAGCGATCCACCGCACATGCTCCGCCTGAACAAAACCTGGAACAAGGCGTTTGATGGCGCGGGAAAGCGCTTCCGGCTGGTGGCGACGAAACCTTCATGGTGGAAGCCCCTCTTCTGGTGGCGCAACGAGATCAGTTACCGCTTTGTCGTGAGCGAAATCCAGAAGAACATCTATTATCTCCTCGCCTATTACTGAGGACGTCACCGGACTCAGCGCGGGCCGCTGACGCCGGGGCCTTCGATGGCGCTGCGGCCACCGTTGAGCGGCGTGACTTTGATGTGCGTGGCGATGCGATCCCGCAGCGCGGGCACGTGCGAGATGACGCCGATCAGTTTGCCCGATTGCTGGAGGCTTCCGAGCGTTTTCAGCGCCGTTTCGAGCGCCTCTTCGTCGAGGGTGCCGAACCCTTCGTCCAAAAAGAGTGAATCGACGCGGACGTTGCGGCTCGACATCTGCGACAGGCCAAGCGCGAGCGCGAGACTGACGATAAAGCTCTCGCCGCCGGAGAGATTGCGCGTTGAACGTATTTCTCCCGCCTGCCACTGGTCGATCACGCTGAGTTCGAGCGCTCCCGACGCATCGTGCAGCAGCACGTAGCGGTCGGTCATGCGCGAGAGCTGCTTGTTGGCGTGGTTGATCATAATCTCGAAGGTGATGCCCTGCGCGAAGTTGCGGAACTTCTTGCCATCCGCCGAGCCGATGAGGTTGTGCAGCATCTCCCAGCGGCGGCACTCGCTTTTCTGCGCTTCGACCGCCGCCATTTTCGCGCGATGCTCGTCCGCCGCCTGCCGGTGCGCTTCGAGCTGGCTCGCGATGGCCCCGATCCGCCCGTGAAGTTCGCGCAGCTCCTCCTGAAGCGCCTCGATCCGCGCCGCAAGCTCGTCGGCGGATGAAGCCGTGAGGCGGCGCTCCAGTTCGTCGCGAAGCCGGGCTTCACGGTCGGAACGCTTGAGATCGATGTCGCGCTTGCGATTTTCCAGCGCCGTCGTGGCGGTTTCGATGATCTCGCGCTCGGTTTCAGGAAGCAAAGCCGCGATAAACGCTACCTCGTCCGCAAAGCCTTTTCCGGCAAGCGCTACATTGAACTCCGCCTCGCGCTGCTCGACCTCCTCGCGCTGTTGCTGGACGCCGCGACGCAGTTCCGCAATAGAAGTATCGAGCACCGCAAGCTCCTGCCGCGCGGCGCTGAGCGACTCCGACGCGCTGGCGAGCTGGTCGCGCGACGCCTGCGCGAGGCTTTCGAGCCGCTCCTCCTCGGCATCGGGCGACTTCTCGCCAAACAGTTCAAACCGCTCCTTTTGGACGATCTCCACCCCGGCGAATGCCGCCTCGACCTCCTCCCGCCGCGTGGCAAGATCGGCGTCGAGCGCCGCGAGCTGTTCGTTGAGATTGCGAAGCGACGCTTCGCCGGTTTGCACGGACTGTTCGAGACTCCGGCCACGCTCCTCCTCGCGCTGCCACGCATCGCGCCGTTCTTCCAGCCCGGCGACGAGCGACTCGGCAATCTCACCATCCACCGTGACGCCGTACGGTTCGACAAGGTGACGCAAGTGCTGAGTCCGCTCGTCAAGCTCGCGTTGCGCCGTTTCGCGGTCGCGTTCGAGACGCGCGAGGTCGAGGCGATTCAAGCGCTGCCGCTCGGCGGCCTGTTCGAGCCGACGCTCGTCGTTTCGCGCAATGTTGGAGAGTTGCTGCAACCGGGCCTCTTCGTCGCGAATCCGCTGCTCCAAGAGGTCGAGCTGCTCGATGCGCCTGGCAAGCTCGTCAACCTTGCCTCCGCACTCCGCAAGCGCTTCAAGGACAACAGGTTCGGCTTCACGCGCCGGGGTTTCGATTCCTGCTTTTTCAAGAAGAGCGAGGCACTGCCGCCCGGAGGTTTCGCGCATGGCGGCGAGATCGTCCCGGCGCTCCTTCGTCTGGGCGATCTCCGTCCGGCACTCGGCAACGCTGATTTCAAGCGCGTTGATCGAGCGCGAATGCTCCTGTACGGCACGCTTCGCCACGTCGAGCGCCGCTTCGTCGCTCTCCGGCAAGGCTGACTCTCCGGCGTAGGGATGGTGCTCCGAACCGCACAACGGACACGGCTGACCGGCGACGAGGCGGCGTCGCTCCTCTTCAAGGCTACGCACCCGGTCGGCAAGTCGCGCCAGCTTTTCCTGCGCCGCCACCTCGCGCTCCGCGTGCCCGAGAAGCTCTCGCGCATGTTCGAGCTTTCGGGTGGCGTCGGCCTGCCGACTTTCAAGCGCTTCGATGCCCGCGCCAAGTTCGGTGATTTTCGGCATCAGCTCCTTGCCAGATTTGTAGAGCGCCAAGATCTCTTCGAGAAGGCGGCGGCGCTCGCGTAGAAAATCGAGATCGCTACGAAGCGCCTTGAGCGTCGAGCCGCCAAGCTGCGCGGCGAAGGACGATTTACGCTCGTCGAGCGCCCGGCGAGCTTTGTCCAGCGCGGCTTGCGACGCTTTTGCCTCCAGCTCGATAGCCGCGCTTTCGTTCTGCAACTGTTCGATGGCTTGTTGGACGGTAGCTATACCAGACGCCGCGCTTCTCTCCCGATCCGCCGCCGGGCGCAACTCCTCGAAGGCGTGGCGGATGCCCGACATCGCGCCGACAAGCGAAGCGTCCGCGCCGTGCGCCTCCTGCCAAGCGCGAAGCTGCTGCAACTCGCGCCGCGCCGATTCGACGCCTGCCGAGGCCGCCGCGCGTTCGGCGTCGAGCCGCCCGCGCCGCTCTTCGAGCGCATCCAGCTCACGCTTCCGCCTCTCCGCCTCCTGGTGCTTCCCCTCAATCGCTACGTCGAGCTGACGCGCCTGCGCGATGAGCGGCTTCATCGCGGCGGCGCTCTCCTGCGCCGAAGCGAGTTCTTGTCCAGCAGCTTCATGCCGCACTTCAGCCACCTGCTGCTGGCGTTCGGCCTCGGGACGCGCCGCCTCTTTTGCAGCCAGCTCCTCGCTGTCGCGCCGCAACTGCTCCCGTTTCAGCTTCAACACAGCGTGCTGCGGCTCGATAGCTGCGGCGTTGCGGGCGAGCCGGAGGCGCTCTTCGTCGGGACGAAATGCCTCGCGCTCGGCTTCGAGCGCCGCCGCTTCACCGCCGATAGCCGCAAGCTCCTCTTCGAGCCGCGCGATCTCCCGCAACCAGCGCAATGCCGCGGAATCGCGCTCGACCCCGGCGTTCAACTCGCGCTCCTTTTCGATGCAAGCCGCCCGCTCCGTTTCGCGCTCTCGCAGCTCCTCGTCGCCGAGCAGGCGGATGCCCTCGCATTCGAGCTGGAGCCGTTCGAGCCGCGCCTGCTCGTCGCGCCGCCGCTCGTGCACCTTCATCGAAATAACCGAGTAAATCTCGGTGCCGGTGATCTGTTCGAGCACGGGCGCGCGCTGGTCGGCGTCGGCCAACAGAAACTTCGCGAACGCGCCCTGGGCAAGCATCATCGAGCGGGTGAAGCGGTCGAAATCCATGCCGGTTCGCGCCTCTACCTCCTGCAACGTCTCCTGCAATTTCGTCTGGATGACAACGCCCGTCGCCGCGTCGGAGATTTCGTGCTTCTGCGCCTGCAACTCGCCGCCGCG
>CAIUQW010000028.1 GCA_903901395.1 uncultured Chlorobiales bacterium
ATGACATCGAAAATGTAGTAGCGCACCGACACCTCGTTCCATATCTCCGCGACGGAGAGCGTGGTGAAGATTTCATAGAGCGGAAACAGCACGATCAGGATCAGCATGAGACCTGCCGCCGCCTTCAGGAGCGGCATATCCGCAGCCACCGCTATCGTCACCATCACGAGCGCCAGTAGCACGGCAGCGATGAAGAGGCGCTGACGCCCGGGATCGATCCGCAATTCAGGATAGATCGCCGCCGTCAGGTAGCGGTTAAAGAGCAGAATTGCCAGGTTGCCGAAGCCGACAAAAAAGAGGTACGGATGAATCTTGAGCAGGAATGCGTGGTTCGCCAGTACTCCAAGGCTCCCGGTGAGAGCCGCGATGGAGATAACGGTGAAGGAGACGGTGAGAAAAGTTTTCGATATTTCTCTGAGCGATTGTACTGACATCGTGTTATGGTATCGTTCGTTATAGTTGCCGTCCGGTTACGATTCAGTTTGTTGCATGGAGATGAACGCGGTGATCGAAAGAGCTATCAGCGCCACATTGAGCGTCACCGGGTTGAACGGCTGCACGAGGAGCTGTGGCTCTGTCAGCGACACAAAGCCGAACAGGCCGAGCATGGCAGCGATATTGAGCAGAAACGGCCAGCGCCACGGCGACAGTAAAATCAGCACGCCGAAGAGCATTTCGCCGTAGCCCATGATCGAGCAGAGAAAGCCGAACATCGGCCCGAGATGCGAGAGCAGCCCAAGTTCGATGGGACTCTGGCACACCAGCTTCGGCACGATGCCCTGGTAAATCCAGACAAAAGCGAGCGCGATCCGGCTGACCAGCACCACCGGCGACTGACGAAAAAAATGATTCATGACAACGAGGGTTACTGCTAACGATACTGAAAGATAACAGTTACAAGACAAATACAGCCACTCTCAACGTTAAATGAGCATCGAAAGTGCGCATTGGCGGGAATTCGTGATTGCGGGATGTGGAAAAGAGTAATACTTCTGACCAGCCTCCCGTTTCCAGGATCGCCTGATCATTGAAACGGGAAGCTTCATGAATTGGAAAATCTTCCGGTGTCAGGCAGCCTGAGGCACTGTGTGGGCGGATTGTTTGGTGATCATCCCGCCACCATCCGAAAGCTTGTAATTCTTTTTCTGTTGGTTTGGTCTTGCTCACCGGAGTATCGGAGAGAGGTATTCGCTTGGGATCGTAGTCGAATTTCCTCTTGGTGGTATCTGCCAGAAAAATACCATCAAAAAGGTCAAGCTTTTTGATCCGGCCATTAAAATTCTCAAAAAAATGCCCGGCCTTTAGTCCGTGGTATGCAGATAAGACAAAACTAATAAAGGCTTTAGCCTGATTTCTTTCAACGACAGCGATTGCGATTTATTATGGCTGGAGTAATAACAATACATTTAGAGACAACAGCAGACCCCAAAACAAGAAAAGCCCTGATTTTACAGGGCTTTTTGGACTACATGAGACAGTGTTGAACTGTCATATGGCGGAGAGGGAGGGATTCGAACCCTCGGTAGCTCTATACGAACTACGTCGGTTTAGCAAACCGGTGCCTTCAGCCACTCGGCCACCTCTCCAGAACTCTGATGCGGAGGATGAGGGACTCGAACCCCCAAGGGCGCAAACCCGGCAGTTTTCAAGACTGCTGCCTTACCAATTAGGCTAATCCTCCAGCGTATGTAAAGAACGGGCAATAAGATAGTGATTTACCCGAAAATTCCCAGCAGAAAATCACCATCGTCATTTTTCCTGGCGGAGAGGGAGGGATTCGAACCCTCGAGGGCTGTTACACCCTACCCGCTTTCCAGGCGAGCGCACTAGACCAACTATGCGACCTCTCCGTTTATAAGGCATGTAATGTACGAACCATTTTGTTTTTTCAAAAACTCAAGTCTCGATTCAGCCAAGAAAAAATCGCCGACAACTGCTTCCGTATGTTCGCCGTCGTTGTCAATCCGTACGCACTTTTGTAAATTGGCGGATTCATTTTCGCCGCAATCTCTTAACCAAGGCTCCCTATGGATAAAATTCTCTATGATGCGCTGACCTTCGATGACGTTCTGCTCGTACCCGCATATTCAAATGTGCTTCCCAAAGAGACCGTCGTCAAGTCGCGGCTGACCCGGCAGATCGAACTCAATATTCCGCTGGTGAGCGCCGCCATGGACACCGTTACCGAAGCCGAGCTTGCCATCGCTCTCGCTCGCGCGGGCGGCATCGGCATCATCCACAAGAATCTTTCCATAGACGAACAGGCCCGGCAGGTCGCTAAAGTCAAGCGTTTCGAGAGCGGCGTCATCCGCAATCCCTTCACGCTCTTCGAGGACGCGACCATCCAGGAGGCGATCGACCTGATGCTCAGGCACTCCGTGTCCGGTATTCCAGTCGTCGAGCGTCCCACGCCCGAAGGGTGCCTGCTCCTGAAAGGCATCGTCACCAACCGTGACATGCGCATGAACGCCTCGTTCGATCAGAAGATCAGCACCATCATGACCACCAACCTCGTGACGGCCAAAGAGGGCATCGACCTGCTCGCCGCCGAGGAGATACTCATGAAGAACAAGATCGAGAAGCTGCTCATCATCGACGATCACGGCTATCTCAAGGGTCTTATTACTTTCAAGGACATCCAGAAGCGCAAACAGTGCCCTGACGCCTGCAAGGACAACCAGGGGCGACTCAGGGCTGGCGCGGCGGTTGGCATTCGCGCCAACACGATTTCGCGCGTCGATGCGCTGGTCAACGCCGGCGTGGACGTCGTGGCGGTCGATACGGCGCACGGTCACAGCCAGGCGGTGCTCGACATGGTCGCCACCATCAAGCAGAAATACCCGGAGTTGCAGGTGATTGCCGGTAACGTGGCGACGCCGGAGGCTGTACGCGATCTGGTCAAGGCTGGAGCCGACGCTGTGAAGGTTGGCATCGGGCCGGGCAGCATCTGCACGACGCGCATCGTGGCGGGCGTCGGCATGCCGCAGCTCACGGCGGTCATGAAGTGCGCCGAGGAGGCGCAGAAGAGCGGCGTGCCGATCATCGCGGACGGCGGCATCAAGTACAGCGGCGACATCGCCAAGGCGCTCGCGGCGGGCGCGGATTCGGTGATGATGGGCAGCGTTTTCGCGGGCACCGACGAAAGCCCCGGCGAGACGATCCTCTACGAAGGCCGCCGCTTCAAGGCGTATCGCGGCATGGGGTCGCTCGGCGCGATGTCGGAGCCGGAAGGCAGCAGCGACCGCTACTTCCAGGACGCTTCGGCGGAAACGAAAAAGTATGTGCCCGAAGGCATCGAAGGCCGCATTCCGGCCAAGGGCAAGCTCGACGAGGTGGTTTACCAGCTCATCGGCGGCCTGAAATCCTCAATGGGCTACTGCGGCGTCAGAACCATCACGGAGCTGAAGGAGAACACCCGCTTCGTGCGCATCACCTCCGCGGGCCTGCGCGAAAGCCATCCGCACGACGTGATGATCACCAAGGAAGCGCCGAACTACTCGACCTCGGCTTAAGAGTTCTGCGAATTCCGTTAAAGAAAACCCCGGTTTTACGCCGGGGTTTTTTCGTGGACTGATCGGACAGATCAGACTGATCGGACGAATCACTCTGATCGGAAAAATGATTACTTTACAAGAAGTAACGCCTTTTCGGCGAGGCAGCGAAAGCCGATTTTTTCCCAAACTTTCTCCAGACAAGGAGACCCACGATGTTCAAAACGAACCGCCTGACACTCATCGCCCTGATATTCGCTTTTTTCCTGTCAGCATGTTCAGGTGTTCAGGATTCAGGGCTTTCGGAAAAGCAGATTGCGAAAATGGTGCTTGCCACCAGGCCGGGCAATCCTTCGCCGGATGTGTGGGCGCGAGCCATCAAGGAGAGCCTCGAAGAGCTGGGCCAGCCGGTTGACAAGGAGCACGTCAGCGCCGTGTGCGCTGTCATTTCGCAGGTGAGTGCATTTTCTCTCTCTCCGAAAAGTTCGCGTATGGCGAGCATTCTGCGCAAAAAGATCAAGGATGCGGAATCGAACGAGGTCTTGCGGCTTCTGATAGAAACCCGGCTCGATCAGACTGCCTCGAATGGCTTGAGCTTCCGGGAAAATATCGAGTCGATTGGCAGCGAACTCGATTTCGAGAAGTGGTACGACGAGTTCACCTCAGCGAGCATCACAAAGCCGATTCTGCTCGTGCTCAAAAAGGATGCGAGCGATCTGGTAACTACGGCAGGCTCGATGCAGGTGTCGGTGAAGTTTTCCGAGGATTATCCGAAAAAACCGCTGAACGCAGGCGGTGGCAGCGTGCGCGATATGCTTTATACCTGCAAGGGCGGTGTATTTTACGGATCAGCCTATCTGCTCGACTTCAAGCATAACTACGACGACTGGAAGTATGTTTTCGCCGACTTCAACGCGGGCCACTACGCAAGCAGGAACGCCGGATTCCAGAAGATGCTGGCCCGGTTGACGCGCCGGATGGTTGATACTGACGGCGATCTGATGAACTATGAAAACGGAAACCCTGCGCCGTCAGTCACCTACGTCACTTTCCTGAGCTTCCTCAAAAAGAAAGGGGTGGAGGTCGATGAAAAGCAGGTCATGAACGATTTCAAACAGGAGAAGAGCTTCGATTTCGAGAACACCTGGTCGTACAAAACGCTCTCGGAGATGTACAAGAAAAAATACGGACGTCCGATTTACGCCGAGCTGCCCGATATCGCCATCAACAGCCCGAAATTCGTCAGCAAGAACCTCTCCACAAGATGGTTTGCCGAACAGGTGAAAGCCCGCTACAACCACTGCATGAGAACGAGAATTTGAGTGAGATCGGACAAATCTGACTGATCCGTCTGATCCGTCCGATCTGCGGGAGCGAATAAAAAAGGTTCCTCGCTGTTTCAAGTGGGTAAGCTGAAATTGAGTTTACCGCTGATCAGGTAAATCATCGTGATGAGATTTCTGTGCGTGCGATAGCCCCGCGCTCGCGCTTTGGCGGCCTGAACCAGACTGTTGAGACCCTCCAG
>CAIUQW010000029.1 GCA_903901395.1 uncultured Chlorobiales bacterium
CCGATTTTGAGATTCAGGTCGCTGCTGCTTTCCATTCTCGAAATTTTGCTTGGATCGCAACCCATACGTTTTGCCAGCTCTTTCTGAGAGACGTTTTTTGATATTCTGAGTTGAAGAAGCTGATAAGAAATCTCACTTTGTGACATTTCTTCTTCAACAAGCTTTTTAAATCTCTCGTCTCCTGCATAAAAAGCGGCGGCCTCAGCAGCAGAATTGAATTTCTGATTATCAGCCATAATTAAACCTCCGTATCTTTGAACTTCATGATATTGTTTGCCTTTATTCCGGCGTAGTCACTTTTTTAATCTTTTTATCTCTTTGATCGCGATTTTCGCTGAACTTATGTCATTTTGTTGCGTCTCTTTTGTGCCGATTGCCAGTATGTGTATGGTTTTCTCTTCCTCATCCGGATAAACATATAATCGGGTTTCCTTTGCTGCTTTTACACCGCTTTGGCCTATCCTGAATAATCCATTGCCCTCCGATTTGAAAAAGAGCACCGGTTTATTACTGCTTGCAACTTGATTCCGGAATTGAGTAAACGGATAATGCGATAAAGGTTGACGAAGCACGATACATACTCTTTCTCATGATTACTTGAAAAGCGCTTGAACTTCGACGGGAGGTCATTCGGTGCCGGAGCTGCTTTCCATTCGTCTTGCATGAGAACGGCTCTGAATTGAAAATAGTTGCAGAATTCACATTAAAAATAAGAATAGCAGGGCAATAAAGCAAGATACCACTCGGTGGATCGGTGATTTCAAAAGCGAGTGCAGGCGTTTTCGGTCATCCAAAAAAACAGGAAAACCAGCCTTTCCGCCGGTTTTCTCTGTCTGTCATCCACAAAACTAACTTATACACCCGCGAGCGCGTCGTCGAGGGCGGCGATGAGGTCGTCGGGGTGTTCGAGGGCGATGTCCGCGCTGAGATCGATGGTGCGCAGCAGGTAGGGGGTGGAAGTTCAACCGGCAATCTGGTCAGCTATGAAACCGGGAATTGTTTGGCGCTCCTGAATCGATGGCTATATTAAGGCATGAATAATGGTCTGAATACGACTCTGAATTAAATCTTGGCGTGTCATGAAAAACATTCGGATTTCAAGCGATATTATCCCGTTGGGTGAGTTCAAGACGGGCATTTCAACGTGTCTGAAAAAAGTTCAGGCAACGGGGCATCCGTTGATTATTACCCAGAACGGCAGACCAGCTGGCGTCTTGCTGTCACCCGAGGAGTATGACAATCTTGTTTACAGAAAACAATTTACAGAATCCGTCGAGCAAGGGCTCAAGGCGGAAGAGGCCGGGGAGGTGTACAGTACCGGGGAGGTTCGAACGAAGCTTGTGGAAAAAAGAGCGGCCAGAAAGCAATGAACGTCGTCTGGTCATCTGAAGCTCTCGGAAAGCTGGATGAAATCGAGCGGTTTATCGCGCAGGATAATCCTGAGCGCGCTTTTGCTTTTACTGAATTGCTTCTGGAAAAAGGCGACTCGATTGCACAGTTTCCCGAAATGGGCAGAGTGGTTCCCGAGTTATCACGGCCTGACATCCGGGAGATACTTGTCGGGAATTACCGGATAGTTTACAGAGCTAACCCGACGCAGGTTGTCATTCTCACTGTTTTTGAAGGGCACAGGGTACTTCGTTCCGAAGCGCTTGACCTTTGACAATCGAAAATCAGTCATTTTCTTTGCCGCCTCAAGAGGATTGCCGCTACCCGACGATGACTGTCAGAATCATCGCCGGGTTATTCAATCATGATGTTTTCCTCACACACCCGCGAGCGCGTCGTCGAGGGCGGTGATAAGGTCGTCGGGGTGTTCGAGGCCGATCGAGAGGCGGATGAGGTCGCTTGACAGGCCGCTGGCGATGCGCTGCTCCTCGGTCATCTGGCTGTGCGAGGTGCTGGCGGGGTGCAAAATCAGGCTCTTGGCGTCGCCGACGTTGGCCAGGTGCGAGAAGAGGTCGATGGTGTCGATGATCTTTACCGCCGCGTCGTAGCCGCCCTTCACGCCGAACACCACCATGCCGCCGAATCCGTGCTTGAGGTCGCGCGAGGCGAGGGCGTGCGACGGGTCGTCCGCTAAACCGGGGTAGCGCACCCAGGCGACTTTCGGGTGATTTTTCAGGTGCTCGGCCACCTTAAGCGCGTTTTCAGAGTGGCGGACGATGCGTACTGGCAGGGTCTCGATGCCCTGGATGAAAATCCACGAGTTGTCCGGCGAGATCGCCGCGCCGAGGTTCCTGAGAGGCACGGTGCGCACGCGGAGCGCGAAGGCGATTGGCGCGAGCGGCTCCGGCAGGTCGAGCGCCCAGCGCAGGCCGTGGTAGTTGGCGTCTGGCTCGGTGAAGAGCGGGTGGCGTCCGGCCTTCCAGTCGAAGCGCCCGGCGTCGGTGATGATGCCGCCGATGCCCGCGCCGTGGCCGCCGATCCACTTGGTGAGCGAGTTGACGACGATGTCCGCGCCGAGATCGATGGTGCGGAGCAGGTAGGGCGTGGTGAAGGTGGCGTCCACGATGAGCGGCAGGCCGTTGCGATGCGCCACGTCAGCCACGGCGCGCACGTCGGTGTAGTCGAGCACCGGATTGCCGATGGTTTCGATGAAAACCGCGCGCGTCTTGTCGTCAATCGCCTTCTCGAAGTTCGCCGGATCGGAGGGATCGACGAACTTCACCGTGATGCCGAGCTTAGGCAAAATGGCGTCGAACTGCGTGTAGGTGCCGCCGTAGAGGTTGTTGGCCGAGACGATGTTGTCGCCCGCTTCGGCGAGCGTGATGATGGCGTAGAAAATCGCCGAGGTGCCGGAGGCGAGCGCCACCGAGGCCGCGCCCCCTTCGAGCTGCGTGATGCGCTGTTCGAGCACGTCGGTGGTCGGGTTCATCAGGCGCGTGTAGATGTTGCCCAACTCCTTCAGCGCGAAGAGGTTAGCCGCATGTTCGGTGTTTTTGAAAAGGTACGAGCTGGTGCGATAGACCGGCACGCCGCGCGAAAAGGTCGGGTCGATGCTCTGGCCCGCGTGCAGGGCGAGGGTTTCGGGACGGTACTGTTTCGTATTTGCCATGTTGGATTTTCTCTTGTTTTGTCGGTTATGTGATTCTCGTGACGGTTCTGAATCCGTCCGGCAATGTTCTTATCGTCTCTGGATCGAACGGATCGCATCGGCAAGGCGGTCGATCTCGGATTTGGTGTTGTACAGGGAAAGCGAGGGGCGAACGGTGCCCTCGACGCCGAATCGTCTCAGCGATGGCTGGGTGCAGTGGTGGCCGGTTCGTACGGCGATTCCCTCGCGGTCGAGAAAGCGCCCCACCTCTTCGTTCGGCACGCCGTTGAGCACGAACGAGAGGACGCCGACCTTTTCCTTTGCCGTGCCGATTAGCCGGAGGCCCGGAATTTCAAGGAGTCGCGCCGTGCCGTACTCAGTCAGCTCGTGCTCGTAGCGGGCGATATTTTCCAGCCCGAGCTTGCTGACGTAATCGAGCGCCGCGCCGAGGCCGATTGCGTCGCCGATAGACGGCGTGCCTGCCTCGAACTTTGCCGGAGCCTCGTTATAGACCGTATGCTCGAAGCGGACATCCTTGATCATGTTGCCGCCGCCCTGCCACGGAGGCATGACGTCGAGCAGCTCTTTCTTGCCGTACAAGGCTCCGATGCCCGCCGGGCCAAAAATTTTGTGACCCGAAAAGACGAAGAAGTCCGCGTCGAGATCCTGTACATCGACAGGAATGTGCGCCACCGACTGCGCTCCGTCCACCAGCACTTTCGCGTCATGGCGCTTGGCGAGCCGGATCATCTCCCGCACCGGCAGAATCGTGCCGAGGCCGTTCGAGGCCTGCGTCAGCGAGACCAGTTTTGTTTTGGGGCCGAGCAGCCTCGTGTACTCTTCGAGGATGATTTCGCCGCGGTCGTCAACCGGCGCGATCCTGATGACCGCGCCTTTCTCCTGCGTCAGCATCTGCCACGGCACGATGTTGGCGTGGTGTTCGAGGATCGAGAGCACGATTTCGTCGCCCGGCTGGATGAACTTCCGCCCCCAAGTCTGCGCCACCAGGTTGATGGCTTCGGTCGTGCCCCTGACGAAGATGATTTCGGACGAAGAACCCGCGCCGATGAAGCGGCGGATTTTCTCTCGCGCCCCTTCGTAGGCGTCGGTCGCGCGCGCCGCCAGCGTATGCGCGCCGCGATGGATGTTCGAGTTGTCGGTGGCGTAGAATCTCGACAATGCTTCGATGACGCTCAGCGGCTTCTGCGTGGTGGCGGCGTTGTCGAGCCAGACCAAATCCTTGCCATGCACCTTCTGGTGCAGCGCCGGAAAATCGCACCGGACGCTGGCTACGTCAAAAATATCAGTCGTTGCCAACTGCGGCGAAGAGACGCGAGGCGCTTCGAGAAAGGAGAATGGCGAGAGTTCCGGTTGCGGCGTTTCGATGGCTGACGGGTTGACCGCGGAACCTGACGCCGCGCGTTTGAGCAGCTCTTCGGCGATGCAGGTGGTATGGTCGAGTCCGGCGGCATTGCCGAACGGCGCGAACAGGTTCCGCAGGAACGCAAAGGATATTCCGTCTTCCTGCTGAAAATCGGCTGGCGTAATCTTCGGCGCTCCCGCGAGCAATGAATGAGGATCCTGCGGGCGGTTCAGTTGCTCTTCCAGTCCGTACGAGCCGTTCCTGTTCGCGGCATAGGCTTGCTGCTCGGTCAGCCGTTCGGCATGGGGTTCAAGCTTCTCGTCGCCTTGTCCGCCGGAGTTCCTGACGAAATAAAATGCGTCGCCGCTGCCAGCTTCGCTGGAGTCGGCTGGAAACCACGGCAACCCGGTCTGCCATGCCGGTTCGCCGGGAATCGATGCATGGGTTGCGTACTCACGGGCGCTCGTGGCGGAAGTTTCCGGGATCGCCTGCACCTCCGTTTCGCTCCGGGGCGCATCGGCTCCGCCCGGAACTTCATTGAACAGACGGCTTGCCACCTGCGCGATGAAAGTCGGGTTCAGGAGTTCCGGGATGCTTCCTTCGGGATAGATTTCTTTGCTGGTCACTGGCATGGATGTTCGGATGAAGCTCTCAGGATGGAGATGTTTCCCCTCCTGAGAGCGGTGCTCAGATTACTTTGTTTTAATGGCAGTTTTCCGATGCTCGTAGTCGTGGTAGTAGCCCACTTCGACGTTTTCGAGCACGGCCAGCGCGTCGTCGGTCAGCACGGCCAGCGATGAATACTGGGTCAACAGGTACGAGGCCACGCCAAGTTTGTCGAGGCCCATCAGCCTCGCCGACAGGCTCGGGCTGATCTCGCCCGGAATGCCAGCCTGGTGCAGGCCGACGATGCCCTGTTCGGCTTCGCCCACCCGCACGAGCAGAATGTTGGTCGTGCCGAGACCCGATTTGTTGCTCTTGTTGATTTCGAGCTTGTCGCATGGCACGATAGGCACGCCGCGCCAGGTGATGACCGGAGCGCCGAAGAGGGTGATCGTCACCGGCGGCACACCGCGCCAGGTGCACTCGCGCTCGAATGCGGCAATCGCTTTCGGATGGGCCAGGAAGAAGGCCGGTTTTTTCCACACCAGCGTCAAGAGGTCGTCGAGGTCGTCCGGCGTCGGGGTGCCGTAGCGGGTGCTGATGCGCTGCACCGGATCGGCGGAGTGCAACAGGCCGAACTCGCGGTTGTTGATGAATTCCCACTCCTGGCGCTCGCGGATGCCCTCGATGGTGAGCCGCATCTGCTGCTCGATCTGGTTGTACGGATCGTTGTACAGATCGGAGACGCGGGTATGCACCCTGACGACGGTCTGGATGGCGTGCAGCGAGTATTCGCGCGGCTTGTTGGAGTAATCGAC
>CAIUQW010000030.1 GCA_903901395.1 uncultured Chlorobiales bacterium
AGCCTCCGACCTGCTCGACTACCGCAGTCTGCAAAAGCTGAAGACGACCTATATCGAGGCGCTGCCGAAGATGATCAACTCGCGGACAGGCCGGGTGCACACCTCGTTCAACCAGAACGTCACGGCCACCGGGCGGCTCTCGTCGTCGAATCCGAATTTGCAGAACATCCCGATCCGCACGGAGCTCGGCAAGGAGATTCGCCGCGCCTTCATCCCGTCCACTCCCGGCAACCTGCTGCTTTCGGCGGACTACTCGCAGATCGAGCTGCGCATCGCCGCGGAGCTGTCGGGCGATCAGATGCTCATCGAGGCGTTCCGCAACCGCGAGGACATCCACGCCGCCACGGCGCGAGTGATCTTCGACACGGCGGAGGTAACGCCCGACATGCGGCGCAAGGCCAAGGAGGTCAACTTCGGCGTGCTTTACGGCATCCAGCCCTTCGGCCTCGCGCAGCGCCTCGGCATCTCGCAGAAAGAGGCCCGCGAGATCATCGACACCTACATGGCAAAATATCCCGGCATGTTCTCGTCGCTCCAGACGATCATCGAGGAGGCGAAGCAAAAAGGATACGTCACGACGCTCATGGGACGGCGGCGCTACATTCCCGACCTGAAAAGCTCGAACGCCAACGTGCGCAAGGCCGCCGAGCGCGTCGCGATGAATACGCCAATCCAGGGTACGGCGGCGGACATCATCAAATACGCCATGTGCTCGGTCAGCCGCGAGCTGAAATCAGGAACCTTCCGCTCGAAGATGCTGTTGCAGGTGCATGACGAACTGCTTTTCGAGACGCCGCCGGACGAAGAAGCGCGGCTCAGGGAGATGGTCGAGCGCTGCATGGTCGAAGCCGCCTCGAAATGTGGCGTGAAAAATGTCCCGGTGGAGGTGGATACCGGAGCCGGAAAAAACTGGCTGGAGGCTCATTAGCCTTTGATTATTCAAAAAATCTTTTTTTATATTTCGTGAGTTTTAACGGAACCACGCTGTTATTTGGGAATCACGCATGCAACCTCTTGTACGGCAACGCTTTACAGCTTTGCCACATATCGGGTCTATGCGGGATCGAAACGTTCTTCCTGTTGGCGACACCTCATGACAATACTGTAAATACGTCATTGGATGGAGCCATGCGGAATACCGCATCTCGATAGCGAACAAACGGCGAAAATCCTTTAACCATCACAGAATCAACCATTTACTGTCAGTATGTACTGGAATCTCGATCTTGCCCGATATATTGCCGACGCTCCGTGGCCTGTCACCAAGGATGAACTGATCGATTACGCCAACAGAACGGGCGCGCCCCAGCAGGTTATCGAAAACCTCGAAGCTCTGCCCGAAAGCGACGAGCTGTACGAATCGCTCGAAGAGGTCTGGCCCGATTATCCCACAGACGAAGATTTCGGTTACAGCGACGAAGAACCGCTCAATTGACGGAAACCACGAAGCGATGTTTTTTTTTTAAGGATGATCTCCCGCCAGCTCAGGGCGGGAATGTTTTTCTGGCTCCTCCTGATTCTCTCCATACCGGGAGCGCTGTGGGCTGAAGAGAACTCGCCCCCCGCGAACGGCAACGCTTCGACGCTCCCGCAGGTCAAAAGCATCAGAATCACCGGCAACAAGGCCCTGACAACCGAAGAGATTCGGGGAATCCTCTCCACCTCCACGCGCGACTCTTTTCTCGGCACCGGACTCTTCGCGGGCGCGGTTCGCCCCTTCATCGCCGAGGATTTCGAGAAAGATATCAACCTCATCAAGAAGCTCTATACTTTCAAGGGCTACTTTTTCGCCAGCGTCGATACCACCATTGTCCGCAACGGCAACGGCGACGTGCGACTCTCAATACGGATAAAAGAGAATCAGCCGACCCTCGTCGATTCGCTCAGCTACGCCGGTCTGGACTCGATTCCTGAAAATCTCCGCACCCGCTACCTCAGAAGAAGCCGCCTGAAACCAAAGCAGATATTCTCCGTTGAAAACCTGATCGATGAGCGGGATCGCACGCTCGATTTTTTCCGCGAGCATGGCTACACCTTTTTTCATCCCGACAGCATCAGGATCGCGGTCGATACCCTTGGTCTTCATGCCGGCGTGCACGTCAACGTCAGCCTGCCAAAACAGTATGTCTATGGCCCGGTGAAGGTGATCATCCACGATCCCTTGAAAAAAGACGACCCTGCAACGGCGAAAATATTTACGCGAGAGAACGTCTCGGTCACGATTTACGGCCATCAGAAATTCTCGCCGAAAGTATTTTCGTCAGCTATCGCCTGGAAACAGGGTGACTTGACCCGGCAGTCGCTCGAACAGAGAACTCTTGAAAATTTTGGTTCGACAAATCTTTTTTCATCCATCTCGATGAACAAGGATTCGGTTCGCGCTGGCGCCATTCCGATGACTATCGATCTCGACCCGAGTCCCAAGCACCAGATCGAGCCGAAGCTGCTGGTTGACAACCGCTACGGCTCCCTCTTCGTTGGCGGCGCTCTCGCCTACGAGAACCGGAATCTCTTCGGCGCAGGACAGCAGTTCCGGCTTTCCGGAAATTACGGCACGCAAACGTCGTCGAACACCAACGTACTTTCGAGCCTGAACCCTGACCAGTACGACAGGATCATCCCTTACGAATTTGGTATCAAGGCGGAAATGGTCATCCCGAAGCTCGGCAAACAGGGGTCGTTCTACACCGGAACCGTCGAATACGCGCAATCGAAACAGCCGGTGCTGCTCGACAGCCGGAGAGAAATCCTCAGAGGCTCATACAGCACCCGCCCAACGAGAAACTCGAAACTCGACTTCGACTTTTTCGAACTCGAAGTGGCCCGCAAGGATTCGCTTCGCGGCTTCCAGCAGCTCTTTAAAAACGATCTCGCTCGAAACATCGGCATCGATCCAGCAAATCAGGCCGCGGTGAACCATGGTCTCGACAGCCTGCTCCAGACCCGCCTGAACCAGACCTTCAGGCTCCGCTACAACTATTCGAACCGGGACAACGCCTCGCGGCGCAGAAATACGACCTTCTGGAACCTCTCGGCCATGGTCGAGGAGTCGGGCAGTCTGTTGTGGCTGATCGACAAATACGTCGATAAAAAATCATACGTCGGCTTCAGCAGCTCTGATGCCCAGATTTTCGGCACGCCTTACAACCAGTACGTCAAGCTCGATACGCAGCTTGCCGTAACGAAAGAGGTTTCGACTGACCGGCAGGTAGCGGCAAAAATCGCTCTCGGCTGGATGAGTCCCTACGGCAAGGCCCAGTCCACGCCCGAAGATCACCGCTTCTATGCGGGCGGCTCGAACAGCTTGCGCGGCTGGATTTTCGGCACGCTTGGCCCAGCGAACTGCACCAGCACGGCCACGTCCAACTTCGGCGCGGATATCAAGGCCGAACTCGCCCTCGAATACAGGATGCAGCTCTTCAAACTTTTCGGGCAGAAATCAGGCATCACCCTGTTCACCGACGCAGGCAACATCTGGGACAGAAGCGGCCCCTACGCCTTCTCTATCGGTTCACTGACCCGTGATTTCGCCTGGGACTGGGGCGCGGGACTGCGGATCGGTTCGCCAATCGGCCCGTTCCGTTTCGACTTCGCATGGAAGCTGCACGATCCCGCCAATGCACACCCCTGGCAGTTTTCAAACATGAATCTGAAAAATTTTACGTTCAGTTTCGGAATCGGAGAAGCTTTTTAACTGTACTACACTACTGTTCACCTCATAACCCAGAGTATTTTATGCCCGGAAAAACTACACTGCTTGCGCCCTCCATTTTATCGGCGGACTTCACCAACCTGAAAACCTCCATCGAGCTGGCTGAAAACGCTGGCGCGGACTGGATGCACTGCGACGTCATGGATGGCGTATTCGTGCCCAACATCACCTTCGGCCCATTCATCATCCAGGCGATCAAAAAATGCACCTCGATGGTGATCGACACCCACCTGATGATCACCGATCCCGACCGCTACATCGAGGAGTTCGTCAAGGCCGGTTCCGACCAGGTGACCGTGCACCTCGAAGCCTGCCCGCACCTGCACCGCACCATCCAGTTCATCAAAAGCCTCGGCGCGAAAGCAGGCGTTTCGATCAACCCCGCCACGCCGGTGGCGCTGCTCGAACCGGTGCTGGCCGATCTCGATCTGGTGCTCTTGATGTCGGTCAACCCCGGCTTTGGCGGGCAGAAGTTCATCCCCGGCGCGGTGAAGAAAATCACCCAACTCGACGCCATGCGCAAGGAGCTGAATCCTGAACTGGTAATCGCCGTGGACGGTGGAGTCACTGAAGAGAATTGTGCCATGCTGGCTGAAGCCGGCGCGGACGCGCTCATCGCAGGCACGGCGTTTTTTAAGGCTGCTGACCCGGCGAAAGCCGCCAAAAAGCTGAAAGGGCTGGAGTAAGAGAAAAGAAGAATAGGACTTATAGGTCTTATCGGGCCTATAAGTCTTATAGGATGAAGAGATAAGACTTTCGAGAGTTAGTTGTCCATTTCGTCCACTACGTCCACAGCTACCCTCTCGCCCCCCACGAGAACTTACGCAGCTCCTCGCTCACGAGCAGCCCCTCGCCGATGAGCGCGGCGTCGAAGCCCGCCTCCTGCATGAGCAGAATATCCTCGCGGCGTTTCAGGCCGCTTTCGGCTACGGCGAGTACTCCTTCGGGATAGTCGCGCCTGAGGTTGACCGAGGTCATGAGATCGACGGTGAAGTCGCGCAGGTCGCGGTTGTTGACGCCGACAATCGTGGAGCCTTGCTCGATGGCGACTTCGAGTTCGCGGCGGTCGTGCACCTCAACAAGCGCATGCAGGCCGAGTTCAGCAAAGAGCTGGAGATAGTCGCCGAGCTGCGCCGGTTCGAGCGCCGCCACGATGAGCAGCGCCGCGTCCGCGCCCATGAGGCGGGTTTCGTAAATCTGGCTCTCGTCGATGATGAACTCCTTGCGGAGCACGGGAATGGAGAATTTCTGCG
>CAIUQW010000031.1 GCA_903901395.1 uncultured Chlorobiales bacterium
AGTCATAGTGATGGACTTTAGGAGTTGAGAATATTAAAAAGATGAAACTACAGATACCATACCAATTACTTTAATATCCGATATTGTTTGTATAAAAAAAACAATCAGCGTGATTTTTTTCTTCGTTATGACGTCACCAAATGGGGTTTGCTGTTTTTTTCACTTTAATAATCAGCCGTGCCAATAAAAATACTCTTTGTCTGTTACGAAAACATTTGTCGTTCACCCATGGCGGAGGGGGCTTTTGGTCACGTGGCTTCGTTTCATGGGGCTGATGGATGGTTCGACGTCGAGTCCGCCGGAACGGTCTGCTACCAGTCCGGCTCATGCCCCGACCACCGCGCCATCCGGGCTGCGGGACGCCACGACATCGACATTTCGCCGATTCGCGCCAAATGCGTTCACGATCTCGATCTCGGGAGCTTCGACCGGATTTTCGTCATGGATGTTGAAAATTATCGCGACATGCTCGACGCGCTTGACGGACTTCCGGTGCCGGTGCACATGATGACCGATTTCGCCCATTCAGATGCGGGCGCGGAGATCGAAGACCCTTATTACGGCAGCGAGGCGGGTTTCGACCGGACGATGGAGCGCCTGCTGCACAGCGCTACGGGAATTCTGTCGGCCATGCAGGAGGCGTATGCGCTCCCCATCGGCAGGATCGAAATGGGCGCGAATGACGGAGCGAGCGAGTATGTTCAATACAGCATTAACGGTGATGAGCGATAGCTTTACCTTTATTTTCAATCCGGCGGCTGACAAGGGGCGAGCTGCGTCGAAAGCCGATCTTATCCGGCACTCTCTCACCTCGCTCGGGAATGCGTCGCTCGAAACGACGCGCTTCTCAGGACACGCCGCCGACATCGCCCGCGCCGCCGCCACGGATGGGGCGACGCTCATCGCCTGCGGCGGCGACGGCACACTGAACGAGGTAGTCAACGCGGTGGCGGGCCAGCCGGTGAAGATCGGCATCCTTCCCGTGGGATCGGCGAACGATTTTCTCAAAACCTTTCAGCCGTCGCAAAAACTTCATGCGGAGCGAATCCGTGGATTTGCCCGCGCAACGAGTCGCAAGGTTGATCTCGGGCGCGTCGATTTCAGCCACGGCGAGTCGCGCCATTTCGTCAATTCTCTCGGCATCGGCCTGACCGGACGGATTGCGAGCACGGTAAAGGCAACGCCGTGGCTGCGAGGCGAACTCTCCTACGCATGGGCGCTCGTGAGCGTGCTGTTGGGTTATCGCCCTGTAAAAATGCATATTACGCTCGATACTGCCGACGGAATCGTCGAACTCGATGAGCCGGTGTTCGCCTTTTCTGTCTCAAACGGCAAGGTCGAGGGGGGAAAGTTCCGCATCTCGCCGGAGGCCGATCCGTACGACGGCTTTCTCGATGTGTGCATTCTCAAAGCCATCCCGAAATGGCGCTTTCCCGGATATGTGCTGAAGTATCTGAAAGGAAGCCAGATTCACGACCCTCTGGTCATCTACTGCAAGGCGAGGTCGGTCGAGCTTTTTATGCCCGATGATGACGTCATGCACATGGATGGCGAGGTGATCGACCGGGCGGGCGGCGCGATTGGCATCAAAGCCGTACCGCTTGCAATTGAAATGCTTTACGAGCCTTAACGAAGTTCCATTAGTTATGCAGATCATCATCTTCGAAGACGAAAAAACGCCCCGGCTTTCCCCGCTCTGCGATCTCAAACCGGTTTGCGACCTCGTGACCGGTTGCTGGTCACTCCGGCAGCGCTTCATCGCCGCAATCGCCGGAAAGCACGAGCTGACGTGGCACATGCGCCGCCACATCGCGCCGTGGTTCAGCGAGAACCATCCCGACTCGGTGGTCAACAAAGTGCTGGAAGATGAGGTCATGCTGGTCAACGCGCGTCTCATCTGCGATGCGGCGGTGATGGAGTTCATCGACTCGGGGCGCGTCGGGCCGGGCGAGGCGGTCGTCCAGAACGGCAACCTCCTCTTCTGCCGCGCCAAGGCGGAGCCGCTTCATTTCTCGGAAACGGTGTTTCCCGATACCATCGATGGCATGGTCGTGGCGGGAGCGCTCACGCGCGTCGAAGTCACCGGCTTCCGGCTGATCGAGAATCTCTGGGATCCGATGGCGTTGCATCCGGCGATGATGAAGGAGGATGGCGCGGCCCTCGCTCTCGGGCGCATCGAAGGCGAGGTGCATCCGTCGGCAATTCTGGTCAATCCGTCGGCCATCACCATCGAAAAAGGCGCGGAGGTGAAGGCAGGAGCGGTGCTCGACGCCTCGGACGGCTTTATCTATATTGGCGCGGGCGCGGTGGTCGAGCCGGTGGCGCTGCTGATGGAGAATGTCTACGTCGCACCGGGCGGGAGGGTGAAGAGCGGCGCGAGGATTTACAGCAATGTCTGCATCGGCGGCGGCTCGAAGGCGGGCGGCGAGATCGAGGATTCGATCATGGAGCCGTTCTCGAACAAGCAGCACGACGGCTTTCTCGGCCACTCCTACATTTCGAGCTGGTGCAACCTCGGCGCGGGCACCGACACCTCCGACCTCAAGAACAACTACAGCCCGGTCAGCATCGAAACCGCGCAGGGCAAAATGGCCACCGACCAGCAGTTCCTCGGCCTCGTCATGGGCGAGCACTCGAAGTGCTCCATCGGCACTCGCTTCAACACCGGCACGGTGGTCGGCACTTCGTCGAATGTTTTCGGCGACGGAATGCCCGCGAAATACATCCCCTCCTTCTCCTGGGGCGATGGCCGCACCGGCAACAGCGAGTACGAAGCCGACAAAGCCGTCGAGACCGCAAGACGGGTGATGGCCCGCCGCAAGATCGAGATGAGCGCCGCGTATGAAGCGATGTTTCGCGCGGCGGCTGGAAAGGAGTAAAACTTTGTCAACTCCTCGCTGTTTGAAGTGGGCAGGCTGACGTTGAGTTTGCCGCTGATCAGATAGATCGTCATGATGAGATTTATGTTGGTATCGCAGGATGCACGACCAGTGTGTTTGATGGTTTTCGCCGCCTCTTTCATCGGGTGCAACCCTCTTGCAGGTTGCCGATTAATTAATGCGGCCAAAATAAACCACAAACGGCTTGAGATCAAGAAATTGGGCTAAAGACCTTATTATATATTGTCTTATTCATATTCCCCGGACTGAAGTCCGGAGGCAATTGTTTAAGAGTTTTAATGGCCAAAGTAACAATCTGCATGACGAGAATTTCAAATAAAAGCCGGTGACAGATTGCTGCAAAACTCGGTGATCGATGCCGGATCACCCTGATTCGCGGGGACATCGCTTCAGCGGTATCGTAAGCCTTGACGCCCTTTTGACTGCATCGAGGGCAACAGAAGGCGCTCCCCGGCGCAAAATCAATGCTGTGATGTCCAGCCATTTTTTCCCGGCATCGAACGATGATGAGGACACCCTTCAAAGAGTTTCAAATCCCAAGGCTACCTGAAAAAGGTCAAGGTCTTGCATAGGCAGAGAGCCGGTACCGTCGCATAATTCATAAGATACGCTTCTCATAACGTTACCCGCTCCTGACAGCGAAGAGCCACTTATGCTGACACGTTGTTGTCAAGTCTTTATGGTGGAATGGGGACATCAGGGTTTAATGGGCTGACATTCCTTCATATCTCCTTATATTCAAAAGTTTAGCCATTTCCGCCCGCGATTCGGGGTAATTTTTCAACCGCCAACCTGCATCTGCCCGTGAAAAACAGCTTCAGAAAAAAGCCGCTTTCGCTGCTGCTCGAAGAGATGAAGAGCGAGCACCGGCTTAACCGCGTCCTTGGCCCGCTGGCGCTGACCAGCCTCGGGGTTGGCGCGATCATCGGCACCGGCATCTTCGTGCTCATCGGCGTGGCCGCGCATGACAAGGCTGGTCCCGCCGTTACCCTCTCCTTCGCGCTTGCCGGGCTGGCTTGCGTCTTCGCGGCGCTCTGCTATGCCGAGTTTGCCTCGATGGCCCCGGTCGCCGGTTCCGCGTATACTTACGCTTACGCCACACTTGGCGAACTGTTCGCGTGGATCATCGGCTGGGATCTGATCCTCGAATACGCCGTCGCCTCAGCCACCGTGGCGCATGGATGGTCGCACTACTTCCAGGATTTCATCGGCATCTTCGGTCTGCATATACCGGAAATCTTCTCGCGAGCGCCGCTCGACTTCGATCCGGTGACCGGTTCGATGATGCTGACTGGCTCGATGTTCGACCTGCCTGCGGTCGTGATCGCCCTCATCGTGACGGTGATTCTGGTCAAGGGCATCCGCGAAAGCGCGGGCGTCAACACGGGAATGGTGATCGTCAAGGTGGCTATCGTGCTTCTCGTCATCGTGCTCGGCGCGCAGTACGTCAAACCCGAGAACTGGCAACCCTTCGCGCCGTTCGGCTACTCGGGCCTGAGCGTCTTCGGCCACACGATTCTCGGCGAAACCGGGCCGGGCGGAGCGCCGATCGGCGTGCTTGCGGGCGCGGCGATGATCTTTTTTGCGTATATCGGTTTCGACTCGATCTCGACTCACGCCGAGGAGGCGCGGCGGCCCGAGCGTGACGTGCCGATCGGCATTATCGCCTCGCTGATCATCTGCACGGTGCTCTACATCGCGGTGGCGGCGGTCATCACCGGCATGGTGCCGTACGACAAGATCAACATCGATGCGCCGGTCTCCAACGCCTTCAAGCAGGTCGGCCTCGGCTGGGCGCAGTTTCTCATCTCTCTCGGCGCGATTACTGGTATCACCTCGGTGCTGCTCGTGATGATGCTCAGCCAGCCGCGCATCTTCCTCGCCATGGCACGTGACGGACTGCTCCCGAAAAGCTTTTTCGGCGCGGTGCACGAAAAGTTCAGGACGCCGTGGAAAGCAACGATTCTCACCGGCATTTTTGTGGCCGTGCTTGGCGCGTTGCTGCCGCTTCGCCTGCTGGCGGAGCTGGTCAATATCGGCACGCTCTTCGCGTTTGTCGTGGTCTGCTCGGCGGTGCTCATCATGCGCCGCACCAACCCGGAGGCCGCGCGCCCCTTCCGTGCGCCGCTGGTGCCCTTCGTGCCCATCGCGGGAATTCTGACCTGCCTCCTGCTCATGTTCTCGCTGCCTGCGGAGAACTGGTGGCGGCTCGTCATCTGGCTGGTCATCGGATTTTGCATTTACTTCTTCTACGGACGCAAGCACAGCATCCTGAACCAGCAGCCGGAATAAACAATCACCCTGTTATCGGGAGCCATCTCCGTTTGTGAATGGCTCCTGATGCGGCAGTTTTTCGCCAGAGGTAATCAATGTTTTTTTTACGCATTTTTAGGCCTCTATTGTCACATTGTGTATATTGATGCGCCGATTTACGCATCTACAGGAAATACAAAACCTATTCCCACCGGAGGAAAACGATATGCAGACCATTTATGCTGATGGTATCGCGAACATGATTCTCGTTGACGGCGTTGTACGCCTCGATCTCATCAATGTCACTTCCGTCGAACAGGGCAAAGAGCCCAACGTCGATCAGGTTGGACGCATCGCTCTTTCGCTCCCCGCCCTGATCCGCATTCAGGATCAGCTCTCCAAAATGGTGGACAAAATGGTTCAGGACGGCATTCTCACCAAGAATCCGCCTGCGGCCAACTGAGCCTTCTCAGAAAAGGGACTTAAAGGACTCAAGGGACAGCGCGGACGAAGAACCGGAATCTGCCCTTGCGTCCTTTGCTCTTTTTAATTTTCCCGCTTCCCTCTCCATCGCGATTCCACGATCAGTTTCTACCAATCTGGCGCACTTCTTCTTCCATTTTCTCATTATCATTCATTCAGCAAAAACTTTGCATGAGAGCGAAGCATAAACACTGACATGAGTGAATACCCATCCGGCCTGTCTGCCGCCGAGGTCAACGAGCGTCTCGAACGCGACGGGTGGAACGAACTGCCATCCGCGAAAAAGCGGTCGCGCGTCACCATGCTCTTCGACGTGGTTCGCGAACCGATGTTTCTCATGCTGATCGCCTGCGGACTGATCTACCTTCTGCTTGGCAGCCTGGAGGATGCATTGATGCTTCTCGGGTTCGTGGTAGTCATGATCATCATCGCCGTCGTGCAGGAGAGCCGGACGGAGCGCGCGCTTGAAACGCTGCGTGACCTGACCAGCCCGCGGGCGCTGGTCATTCGCGAGGGGCGGCAAGAGCGCATTGCCGGGCGCGAGGTGGTGCGCGATGACATCATTCTGCTCGTCGAGGGAGATCGCGTGCCCGCCGATGCCGTGTTGCTCTTTTCAAGCGGCCTCAGCACCGACGAGTCGCTGCTGACCGGCGAGTCCTTCGCCGTGCGCAAGGCGGCTCGCAAGGACGATGCCGGGCCGGAGACGCCCGGTGACGAAGAGCGCTCAAGCGTCTTTTCCGGCACGCTCGTGGTCAAGGGGCGCGGCATGGCTCAGGTGGTGGAAACCGGTTCGCGCACCCGCATAGGCATGATCGGCTCGGCGCTTCGTGACGTGGAGCCGGAGGAGGGGCTGCTTCAGAAGCAGATGCGCCGTATCGTGCGGACGATCAGCCTCTACAGCGTCGCGCTCTGCGTGATCGTGGCGGTGGCTTACAGCCTCACGCGCCACGACTGGCTCAACGGCCTGCTTGCCGGACTGACGCTCGCCATGGCGACCTTGCCGGAGGAGTTTCCAATGGTGCTGCTCATCTTTCTGGCCATCGGCGCATGGCGGATTTCGCGCCACAACGTGCTGACGCGGCGGCTGACGGCCATCGAAACCCTTGGAGCTGCGACGGTGCTTTGCGTGGACAAGACCGGTACGTTGACGGAAAACCGCATGAGCGTCCGGCGAATCTATTCGGGCGGCCAGTTTCACGACCTCGATGGCCGGGACGCGGTCTTGCCCGAAGCGGTGCATGAGACTGTCGAGTACAGCATTCTCGCCAGCCCGCCCGATCCCTTCGATCCGATGGAGAAAGCGATGCGCGAACTTGGCGAGCGGGCGCTGGCTGAAACGGAGCATCTGCATCGCGAATGGGAACTCTTGAAGGAGTATCCCCTGTCCGAGCGGTTGCTCGCGATGTCGCACGCCTGGCGCTCGAAAACCGGCGCGGAGATGGTGATTGCCGCCAAGGGAGCGCCCGAGGCGATTGCCGATCTCTGCCATTTCGATGCCGCCCGTCTCGCCTCGCTTCAGGAGGCGGTCGAAGCGCTCGCGTCGGACGGAATGCGGGTAATCGGCGTGGCAAGGTCGCTCTCAGCAGTCGATCCGCTGCCGGAGGAACAGCACGATTACGACTTCACCTTTGTCGGCCTGCTCGGACTCGATGATCCCGTCAGAGCGGGAGTGCCTGAAGCGCTGAGGGAATGCCGGGAGGCGGGGATGCGCATGATCATGATTACTGGCGACTACCCGGCCACGGCGCGGCGCATCGGCGAGCGGATCGGGCTGCCGGAAGCGGAGCATCTCATCAGCGGCGCGGAGCTTGACCGCATGGACGAGCGCCAGCTCGACGCGCGGATCGGTTCGACCTCGATCTTCGCCAGAGTGCAGCCCGCAGCGAAGCTGCGCATCGTGCAGGCGCTGAAAAAACACAGCGAAGTGGTGGCCATGACCGGTGACGGCGTCAACGACGCCCCCGCGCTCAAGGCGGCGCACATCGGCATCGCCATGGGAGCGCGAGGCACCGACGTGGCGCGCGAGGCCGCGTCGCTCGTGCTTGTGGACGATCACTTCGACTCGATTGTCCGCGCGGTCAGAATGGGCCGCCGCATTTACGACAACCTGCAAAAGGCGATAGCCTTCATCCTCTCGGTGCATCTGCCGATTGCCGGCATGTCGCTGATTCCGGCGCTCCTGCACTGGCCGCTGGCTCTGTTGCCCGCGCACATCCTCTTTCTGGAGCTGATTATCGACCCGTCTTGCAGCATCGTTTTCGAGATGGAGCGCGAAGAGGCGTCGATCATGAAGCGCCCGCCGCGTCGGCTCGACGAAGCGCTGCTCGGCCCGAAAGTGCTTGTCCGCTCGCTTGCGCAGGGCATCTCGATTTTTCTCGCCGTGCTCGCCGTCTACGCGCTGATGATCCTGAACGGCTACGGTGAGGGAGAATCGCGCATGATCGCCTTCACCGGCATCGTTATCGGCAATCTCGGTCTCATCTTCTCCAACCGCTCATGGAACGAGAGCATGTTCCGCTCGATGCGGACGCCAAACAAGGCGCTCTGGTGGGTCACCGGCGGGACGCTCTTTTTTCTCGGCATCGTGATTGACGTGCCGTTCATGCGCGAACTTTTCAGATTCGCCATGCCGGAATGGCATCATCTTCTGCCGATGCTCTTCCTCTCGACAATCTGCTTCATCCTGCCCGACATCGTCAAGCGCCCGCTCTTTCGATCTTTTTTACCGGGATAACGGCGTAACCAGGTCATGCCTGGGAAAGGATCGTTCGTTGCATCAGCGAAGTATTCCCGCGAGAATCTCCGCGATTCGTTCATGACCTCGCACATTGAGATGGTCATCGACATCGTAATAGTCTTTTACGCCGAGGTGCAAATCCACGAATCGAAGATTCTTTTCGGTCGATCTGCTGGTGACTTCGGCGAAATTCTTGAACTTTCTGCCGTACTTGTTCGAGTAAATCACGATGACCTGTTTGCTCTTCAGCCAGGGAAAGAGTGTGAACACTTTTTTCATCGCGACGTAATCCCTCTCGAAATCGTATGATTTGTCGTATGGAGTGAACAGAGCGACCACCGATTGAACCGGCAGGGTGAAGGTTCCTTCGAGCCAGACATTCATTTTCTGGAGCATGCCCGCCATCACATCCGGCTTGCCGTTCGAGCCGAACATCGCGTTGAATTTCTCGGGACGCGCCGGGCTTCGATCAACGAGCTTTGCCTCGTTTTCCTCCAGATCGTTTTCACAGTACTGGATGACGACGGTGTCGATTCGGTCGGTCAGCCCCGATTTTTGCAGGCTGAGCAGCTCCCGGTAGGTGCCGTAGCTCGACACGCCGAGGTTGTAGACGCGCCGGTCGAGCTTCTTTTCCAGCCGCGCGGCAAAGGTTTCGGAATCATTGACGCCATAACCCATCGCGTGCGAATCTCCGAGCACGGCGATTCCTGGCCGGTTGTTGCTGATCGCGCTGCCGCTGATGCGCCCTTCCGGCCCAAAGGTGAGAAAGGTTTTGTATTCGAGGTTATTGAAGGCGAACCGGCCATATTTCGGTTTGTAAAGCAAATCTTTGTCGAACTCCATCCGCTCGCGTTTGCTTTGATAGACATCCCGCCATCCTTTATGATAGAGATAGCGCTGATAGGTTTTGAGGACAAAGTCTGAATGCGGCACGCCACGCTGAATCTCGATCATGCTGAAGGTCAAGAGCGATAGCGAGACGGTGACGTAAAAAATGACAAAAATAAAGAGAAAGGCGGCAAACCTGACGCCCCTGTTTTCAGTCGAGCTCATAGGCGTTTTTGTAATCCCTGATTAGCTTTGAATCCTGATCCTCCTTTCTGAGCAGGCAGTTGCCGACCACGAGCAGCTCGATCTCCGTGCCCATCAGACAGTGAAAGGCATCTTCCGGCGTGCAGACAATTGGCTCGCCCCGGACGTTGAACGAGGTGTTGACGAGCACCGGGCAGCCGGTCAGCTCTCCGAAACGCGAGATCAGGCGATGGTACTTCGGGTTCGTTTCGCGATGAACGGTCTGCACGCGCGCCGAATAATCGACATGGGTGACCGCCGGAATCTCCGAGCGGGGCACATTGAGCTTCTCGATGCCGAAAAGTTTCTGCTCCGCGTCGCTCATCGGGCGCTGCTTCGCTTCGGCCACGTCGGCGACCAGCAGCATGTATGGGCTGTCATTGTCGAGCTGGAACCACTCCGCGACCTCTTCACGTAACACGCTCGGCGCGAATGGGCGGAACGATTCGCGGTATTTGACCTTGAGATTCAGCTGTTTCTGAACCGAAGGCGAGCGTGGATCGGCGAGGATCGAGCGTGCGCCGAGCGCCCTCGGGCCGAACTCCATGCGCCCCTGGTGCCATCCGACCGCCTTGCCTTCAGCCAGTGCCCGCGCGGTGATCTCGATCATCTCATCCTCCGGCGCCGTGGTGAACTTCGCCCCCGCGCGGCGCAACCGCTCTTCGATGTCGGCCTGGGTGAACTCGGGGCCGAGATAGGAGCCTTTCATGCTGTCGGACGCCCTGACCGTTCGCGGTCTGTCGAACATCATGTGGCAGACGCCGAGCGCCGCGCCAAGAGCGCCGCCAGCATCGCCCGCCGCGGGCTGAATCCAGATGCGGTCGAAAATCTTTTTTCTCAGCAGTTTGCCGTTGGCCACGCAGTTCAGGGCCACGCCGCCAGCGAGGCAGAGGTTTTTCTGGCCCGTGTATTTGCGCAATCCGCTGGCGAGTTTCAGCACCACCTCCTCGGTCACCTCCTGAATCGAAGCGGCCAGATCCATTTCACGCTGGGTGAGCGTGCTTTCGGATTTGCGGGGCGGCCCGCCAAAGAGCCTGTCGAAGCGCTCGCTCGTCATGGTCAGGCCGGTGCAGTAGTTGAAGTAGCTCATATCGAGGTGAAACGAGCCATCTTCGCGGATGTCGATCAGGTGCTTCCTGATTATATCCGCGTATTTCGGATCGCCATACGGGGCAAGCCCCATCACCTTGTATTCGCCGGAATTGACCTTGAAGCCGGTGTAATAGGTAAAAGCGGAGTAGAGCAGGCCGAGGGAGTGCGGGAAATGAATCTCCTTGTGCATCTGAAGCTGGTTCCCCTTGCCGATGGCCATCGAGGTGGTCGTCCACTCGCCGACCCCATCCATCGTCAGAACGGCGGCCTCCTCGAACGGCGAAGGAAAGAAGGCGCTGGCGGCATGGCTGAGGTGGTGTTCGGAGAAAAGCAACCGCTCCTGCCAGTCGATCTTCTTGCCGAAATGGAGCTTGAGCGCATCGGTGATCACCTTTTTCTGGAAAAGCTTCTCCTTCAGCCAGACCGGCAGAGAGGTCGCGAAACTTTTGAAACCCTTCGGCGCGAAGGCCAGATAGGTTTCAAACAACCGGTCGAACTTGATGAACGGCTTGTCGTAAAAGACGAAATAATCGACCTCCTCGGCACGCAAGCCACCTTCACGCAGGCAGTAGTTAACGGCGTTGACCGGAAACTCCTGATCGTGCTTTTTGCGCGTGAAACGCTCCTCCTGCGCCGCGGCCACGATTTCGCCATCGATGACCAGGCAGGCCGCCGAGTCGTGGTAATAGGCCGATAAACCGACGATTTTCATCGCTCAGAACAGCGTATAGATGAACGGCGCGATGATCGATCCCTGAGAAACGATGAGCAGCGTTCCAATGAGCAGAAGAATGACAATGATCGGCACCAGCCAGAGTTTCTTGCGCGAGCTCAGAAAGCTCCAGAATTCAGAGACGAATGAAGCCATGATGCGTTCAGAATTGATGTTTGAAGGAGTCCGCGGCAGGCCCGGGCGGCGTGCGTTCGATCCAGTGCGACGCGCCCGGGTTTCGCTTCAGGCGAAGTTCATCACGCCCGAAGAGGCGGGTGATGACGGCAACCGGGGTGAGAACAACGAAAAAAATGATGCCGAGCACCACGGGGCTGACGATTTTGCCGAGCAACTGGCCGAGATGGTACCACGCTTTGTTCAGCGGCGCAAGACGGGCGGGCGCGAAGAGCGTCAAAAGGCCGATTACCAGAGCGCCCGCAAGCCATGCGATGCATACGATCAGCGCTGCATGTTTATAGTAGTTGAGCGCGCTTTCACCCAAAAAAACGGCGGTGAAAAGCAGACCGAAACTTCGTTCGGACGGTAATTTCTCAGGCTGGGGGGAATTCAGCATCAAAGGTTATTACATTAAACGGGTGGCAAGGCGTTACGAAACAGATGGCGGCTTTGAAAAGCGCGTACTGTTGAAGGTTAGCTGCAAAATTTACTGAAATTGTTTGTGATTTTATAGAACACGAAAGAAATTGGTGGCAGATTATTCAGGTAATATCTGCCGATCAAATCGATGACCACCTTTTTCGAGTACTCTGGAATTTCATTGATTCACCCTTTATGATCGAACCGATCTTCTCCTGTCCATGCGATGAGCGCGTGCCGCTGTCAACCGTCGGCTATTACGCCATCGGCGGGGAGGCTCGCTGGGTTGTGCATCCGCGCAGCGTGGCGGAACTCGCCTCGGCGCTGGACCGTTGTCGCCAGCTCGGTCTGCCGGTGATTATCGCCGGGAAGGGGAGCAACATGCTCTTTTCGGACGAGGAGTTTCCCGGCGCGGTGATCGTGCTCGACGCGATGAATCGCCTGTTTTGCGTCTCCGATAGCCTGTTTTTCTGCGAGGCGGGGGTTGAGAATACCGACGCGGCGTTTGCGATTCAGCAGGAGGGGCGGAGCGGCGGCGAGTGGCTCTATCGCCTGCCGGGCACCATCGGCGCGACGGTGCGCATGAACGGCCGCTGCTACGGGCGCGAGATTTCCGCCGTGACGAAGAGCGTCGTGACGGTCGGGCTTGACGGAACAGTTCGCTGGCGAAGAGCCGAAGAGGTGTTCCTCGGCTACAAGGAGACCAGCCTGATGCGAAGCCCGGAAATCGTTGTCGGCGCGATGCTCGAATTCCCGAAGGAGGACGATCCCGAAGCCATCGAAGCGCGGATGCGCGAGTACGGTGACGACCGCGACGCCAAGCATCAGTTCGACTTTCCGAGCTGCGGCTCGACCTTCAAGAACAGCTACGAGGCGGGCCGCCCGAGCGGGCAGATTTTCGACGCCCTCGGCTTCCGGGGCCGCCGCGAGGGCGGGGCACAGGTGAGCGACCATCACGCCAACTTCATCTTCAACACCGGCGGCGCGCGAGCCGTCGATGTCCTGAAGCTCTGCGCCGCCATGCGCACCGGAGCGCGAGAACAAGCAGGCGCGGCGCTGGAACTCGAACTCCAGTGCGCCGGACTTTTTGAGACCGCGCTGCTCGACGCATGCGGCATCGCCTCGACCCCTGAACCAACGCGCCCAGGCTACGGCTGGGCGGGCCTGTTGCGCTTCCCGGAAGCCTCGGACGCCGCTTTTCCGCGCACGCTGCTGCAAGGCCCGGCGTTCGACTACTTCTGCCGCAACACCGCGTTTCCGGCGGGAATCACCGTCGAAGTCGAACAGCTCGTATCGCTCGACGAAGCCCGCAATTCGCCGGAGCAACCTTTCATCCGCTGGACAACGCACGACGAATCGGCACGCGCTTTTTCACTCCGCCCCGACGCCCCCGCCGGAGCATTTGTCGATCATCTCTGGGAATCGAGCGTCTCGGAACTCTTCATCGGCCACGGTGGTGGAAATGGTGAGTACCTCGAATTCGAAATAACGCCCGAAACCCACTGGCTCGCCATCCGCTTCAACGCCCCCCGCCAGCGCTCCGCCGGTCACGAAACCCCATCGGAAGCGCCCTGGCGCGGCCACGTAACGCGATTCGCCGATGACACCGGTTTCGGAATGGAGTTTTCATACGCCCTGCTGGAACCGTTCATCCACGAAGATGTCCTGACATTGCAATGCTGCATCAGCCTCGGCGATGAACGCTACGGTTTATTTCCGTGGTGGCAAGCCGAAGGAGCGCCGGACTTCCACCAGCCCGCGAGATTTTGCGTGGTGAGGTTGGGGTGACGCGGGTTATGGACAGAGACGACAGGTATGGACGGAGATGGACAATGTGATATGTTTTGGAATTGTTTGGATGGCAAGCTGAATAATAAAAACCAAAGATTATGCAGCCGAATATGTTTCTCAAGCAAGCCGGTTGTGCAGAAGATTTCTTTTCTTTGTCTCTTGCCTATATTCTGAACTTGTTTCCTGCAATTGCCAAACGCTTTATACAACGTGTTGCCACATTGTCTGGTCGTAATCAGGAATATTTTGGTGATTTCATACAGTGTGAATTTATCGGGCAGGAATATATTGAAAATCACTCCCTTTCGAGACCCGATCTTATGATAACCACCAGTCACTGTACATTATATTTTGAAAATAAGCTTGATGCGCCTCTGCGCCTAGAACAGATGAAGCGTCATGCGATGCTCACAAAGCAGAAAAAGAAATCATACCTCCTTTTTGTTTCAAATATTCAGCATGAGTGTTCTGAATTGAAAATGCTTTCTGGTTATATCTTTCCAGAACACTCAGATCATTTCCTTTGGCAGGATTTCACCTCGATATTCTCTTCGATTTCCAGAAAAAACAGTTTGGCAGACAGGATACTGTCCGATTTTCATATAGCCATGCGAGCCAACGGCATGATTGGACGTACCATTGCAGGTGTAAGCGGAAGCCTCTATACTCCTGGTTCTGAAGCCATGCATTTTGCATTGCTTCAGTTGTGGGATGTCATGCATGACCTTGGCTTCAAGCTTACCAAAAAGATCGCCAGAAAACACACCATTAGAGCCTATCCGGTGAAACATTTGCAATATCCATTGTTGAATCCACGATTTACACCAACAGCAATTGGTTTGGGAGAGCAATATGATAGAGAGTATCTTGAAATCAATGTTTACTCAAAAGGGGCTGCGCAACCTCTCGACGAGCGAATCCAAAAGTTTGAATCAGATGCCAGATGCGAATACGTTCAGTTTTTTATTGACGATGCAATGAATAATGATGGTGAAAATATCACCGATGGTTTCAATTACCACGGTGTATTTCTCATACCTCTGTATTTCAAGGGAAAAGGAAAAAATATTGATATTGATTTTTCTGCTCTTCGGCCTCAGCTGAAGCGAGTGCTCGATTTTTGCAATAATATGTGAGATAAGTAATAGTAAGATTTTGCTCAATGACGCGAGTTTTATTCTCTCACACATAACATTACCCCCTGATCATTCACCAGTTTCGGTGTCTTCTCAGGGGGTAAATATTTATTGCCTTACGGCGTCAATTTGATTTCCTCTCGACCATCGGCCTCCGTCACGACAGTTTATCTGAGTTTCGGAGTGCCGCCGGGGACGATGTTGAGCATTCTTTTTTTTGCGACCGGCCTCGATCTCATGTCGCCATCATCAGACGCTGTTTTCGCGCTTCCGCCGACGATACCGGCGCGGGTATATGTTTCAAATTTCGCGAGTCTCGGGCCGCCGCCAACAGGAGAATCGGATGGTTTGCTTGCTACGGCTGGCTTTGGCTTCAGGAAAGCCGACCAGCCTTCAACGGAGGCGATCAGGATGTCCTGAATGCTCCGATTTTTCAGTTCGCTCATCACACCGGGCCAGAAATTTCCCCCTTCATTCAGCGAAATCCACATCCCGAGCAGCTCTTTTCGCCTCTCCATCGTTATGGCTAACGCCAGATAAAAAGAGGTTCCTCGCTGTTTCAAGTGGGTAAGCTGAAATTGAGTTTACCGCTGATCAGGTAAATCATCGTGATGAGATTTCTGTGCGTGCGATAGCCCCGCGCTCGCGCTTTGGCGGCCTGAACCAGACTGTTGAGACCCTCCAG